>NZ_JAUBTT010000084.1:0-28829 GCF_036705125.1 Microcoleus sp. B7-D4 | reverse complement strand
TCTTGCGGGACACCCCACAACAAAATTCATTCTTTGTGGAACAGGCATCTTGCCTGTTCTTGCGGGACACCCCACAAGAAAATTCATTCTTTGTGGAACAGGCATCTTGCCTGTTCTTGCGGGACACCCCACAACAAAATTCATTCTTTGTGGAACAGGCATCTCATTCTTTGTGGAACAGGCATCTTGCCTGTTCTTGCGGCCCACCCCACAAAAAAATTCCTTCTTTGTGGAACAGGCATCTTGCCTGTTCTTGCGATTGACTCTTGGGCGGGGCGGGTTTTCGAGATTATTGGTTTTAGGCAATTATTGTTGGTAAAACCCGCCCCTACGAGACATTGCTAAATTGTGGAACATTCGCCGACAACCATTCGGCGCGCAACTTTTCAATAGCTAATTCTTTAAATTTAGCTTCTACTTCAATCCAAGGAGCCTGATAATAGCAATTAGGCATTTCTGTAATTAAATCGCTGTGGCGCGGATCGGCAAAAAATTCTCTGCCATTCGATATATGCACTAATTGCCATTCAGGAACAGACCAAGTTGTGCGGGCTGCTGCGAGCATTTCGGCAACGCTGGGATCGTCGTAAGTTTCTAAATGTTCGTGAATGACGTGGTGGTGGGCGTCAAAAACCATTGGTACGCCGGTATCGAGACAAACTTCTAAAATTTCCGAGGAACTGTAAGCGTATTCGTCATTTTCAAAGGTTAAGCGCGATCGAATGGATTCTGGCAAGTCGCGGATGACTGATTTGAGCTGCGAAGTGCGATCGCTCTTGCCGCCGTGAATGTTCATCAGTGCCTGGGGCGATCGGGGCTGTCCCAACATATCTAAAATTAAAGCATGAGCCGCGAGAATTTTAATGCTGTTTTCAACCACAGAAAGCTTGTCGGAACTGAGGACGACAAATTGATCCGGGTGGAGTACCAAGCGGATGCCCAAAGACAAAGCGCGATCGCCCGTAGTCCGCAATTCCTCAGTCATGGAGTGTAGCACTGCTTCCCCCAAATCTGTATCTGCAAAAGGGAACAGTGCAGAAGTCATGCGGTAGAGCTTAATCTGATTAACGGAACAGAAGTCGATCGCTTTGTCAAGCCGCTTTAAGTTGTCTGTATAAAGCTCGCGCAATACTGTTTCTTGTTCAGTTTCCGAAAGCTGTAAAAGTCGCTTCCGCGTGACAGTGCGAAAGCGAACTTCATTGGATGTTGTAATACAGACTAACCCCAATTCCGGCAATTTGTCTTTTTGAAATAGTTGGTTAATCTCGCTCATTTCTCAATAATTCCTAACTTGAATTTTATAGGTTAAATAGTTTTGTAGTAAGGACTTTAGTCCTTTGTTCTGAAGCTGTGATATCAATTGGTTGTATCGGAATGATTAAACCACAGAGGGCACAGAGGACACAGAGAAAGAGAAGAGAGAGATAATAATTCCGATGTCAACGGATTTGATATGAGGTACTACTGAACCTGCCCAAATAGTCCGCCGGAGATTCTAATCCCTGGCGGACTATGGAAGTGCAAGATGTAATTAGTACAAACCGGATTTTTATCAAACATCTAATCAACCGCGTCGCAGATAGGATATCGATGACAATTTAATCGATATAACTATTGCTGTTCTTCGCCAGACTCAGCCTCTTCGTCGGGCCGCGCGGTGGCAACAGGATTTTCCATTGCTTCGTTATGGAACGGATAACCGGATGTTTCTTGATTTAGCGGGTCAGCGGGTTGGTCGTCAGGAGATGTAATTTGACCGTTAGTGTTGGTATTGGGTTTTGTGGAAGAGCCTTTATGGCTGGCGTGACCGCTACTCATCTTTTTTTCCTCAATTAGGTTTATGGAACAATTTCTAGCTTAGACTTAGCTGCTGCGGGCGATCGCCTATCTTAAGTCAGATATCTGCTTGAGTACATCGCACAGCAGAAAGTTTGTATTACTCTGCCATAGATTCGAGCAGACGACCAACTACAGGGTCAATCTGCCAGTAATCCTTACCGTCTTGCTTCTGATTTCCTAAATGCGAGACAAGACTGAGGAGTTCCGCCCATCGGAGAGTCTGCTTGACAATTTCAGGCGATACATCATCCAGAACCTCAATTAATTCCTCAACCACTGCTGCTTCTCCCCATTGGGCCAAAGTTCTCATTACCAGTTTTCTTTGAGGTTCGCAACCGTCAAAGCCCATTGAATTAATTAATTTATCAGATTTATTAAATTGATTCTTCAGTTCCGCCAAGGAATCTTGCCAGCGATGCGGATTAGCTTGGGAAAATTGATAGAATTTTTGCAACAGGTTTGACCAATTCCCTGTAACTTCCGTAATCTTCTTTCTAACTTCTAGTCCGCTGGGCAACTTAGCATCTTCCAACCAATGTCGCAGCGCCGCATCGTGCCAAGGTTTGAGGCTGAAAAATCTTAGTTCCTTAAAGGAATCTAAACCTATCGAATTAGGAATAACTAACTGCCAAGCCTTCTGAGGATCGGCGACAAAAACAAGCTGAATAAACGCTTCTTTCTTCAATCTTTTGATTTTCTTAATTGCCTCATCAACCCAATCCTTACTCCAAAGGGTGGTGGCTGATACAACAACGAGCGTGATATCTTTTTTACGATGGTAAATAATTTCTGTCAAACGCTGGCTGAAATCCGATAGGTCTGAGAGATTTTCTAAATAGTGATAGTGAATTTTGCAATCCTTCTTACTAGCTGCTGCTTCCATCATAAAAACTCTCAAATCGTCAATTCCTGCGGCTTGGCAGCCAAATATAATAGAGACACGATTCTCCGGGCGCAGCAGCTCTGATTCCTGTTGAACAGTTAAAGGACTGCGCCGGGAATCAGCTTTATTTTTGACAAGAGGAGACCGAAAAGTAGCAGGTTCGTATTCAGGTGGAGCTTCACGCGGTCTCAGAAGTTCTGCTTCAATTTCTGGTTGCGTACCCATAAGCAAGGCTAAATTAGAACTTCTCAGAGTGAAGTAACCTGGATTGGTTTCTCGTAAAACTCCTAATCCGACCATTTCTTCTAGTAAAGCCAGGATTTCATCTTCCGATGACCTTCCCGCGAATCCGTCAGACCACCAATACAAGACTTGTTCGCGAATCCAAGATACAGAAAACCCATCCTCCATGCCTGTTTCATCCTCCTGAGAGCCATCAGCAATCGAGTAGGCAATTACCTCGTAGCGCTTATCGAGCCCCAATGTCAACTTAAAGCGATCGCGAATATTATTGCGAAGGTCTTGACTTTGATAAGCTTCTTCTACATGGCGAGAAGTAATCACGTAAGGCGGACTAATTTTAGGATCGAAAGTAGGGACATCTGGGTTAGTAATGTGCTTGAGTAACTGCTCGCAATAGAGTTGAATCAAGCTCGGATAATAGTTAGTCTGCCAAAGAATGCGCGGGATTAAATCAAGTGATTCAAAACGATAGCCAAGACTAGCCAGCGGACGTTCTACCAAAGCTGTTGCCGCACGCATTTCACCATTATTCAGCAGAGGCCCAATGCAGATCGGCCTGCCAAAGTGAGCCAGCGGATGATTTGCTTGTCTAGTGGTTCTCAGAACGTTGTGCAATCCGGCAAAGACTACCTTAAAACGTCGGTCAGTTTCCATCATTAATTTTCTGAGTTCATCGCAGCGGAGGAAATCCTCCTTACCATCGGCTTCAAGGAAATTATCTGCCTCATCCAACAACAGCAAAAAGCGCCGCTGCTTGTCCAATTCCAGCCAATTTTTAATCCGCAGCAAGCTGCTTTCGCGAACGGAGTTGCGCCGATTGGTATCAGGAATTTTCAATTTATCCAATTCTCCGTTTAGTAAATCCCAAATCTTATCTAAAGCTTGGTTGCGTCCAATTTCTTTAATATCCAAAAATAGGGCGTTCCTTCCCGCGTCGGTTCCATGAAAAGTCCGGTGTACATACTTAAGCAAAACGGTTTTACCTAACTGCCGACCTCCATAAATCAAACAAGAACCAAGAGGATCGATTATGGATTCCCGTTCTCGTACTCGCCCGTAAAACATCTCAGGCGGAACCTCTCCTGCTGCGGTTTTATAAGGTTCTAAGAAAGTAAAGGGTAAGGTACAATCAAACAATACAGGTAAGCGTGTTTTTTGTTCTCCGCAAAGGTAGAGCATCAGCACATCATCTATCACAATGAAAGTGCTCCGACGCTGCCGACACAAATCAGCCAAATCTCGGCGTTTCTTTTCAGTCATTCGCCCAAAATGAAAGACGAATATCGGCCCTCCAAGAGCTGTTTCTCCAACGGCATTGAGGAGATCCTGTTCGTTCGGTCTATCCCATACACAAAGAATGCGGTAATGGCCCTTCGCGGCTGAACCATAGGCAGACACAGGACAGCGATTTTGGTCAAATATCGGCTCAGCATTAACGTCAATCCAGGTATTTTGTCCTGATTTTTTAAATGTAAGAGATGTTATGTTAAAACCGAGGTTGCTGAGAATTTGGCGAGCATCTTTCTCTGTGATTTCTTGCTTCCTTCCCTTGGCTGCAAACCAAGCGTCTAGCATATCAGCGGCTTTTTTGGCTTGAGTTCCTTGCGGTATCTGGATTTTTGCGATACTTTTCCCTTTGGAAATATTGGGAATTAGGTCTTGCTTTTTTTGTCGATCGCGATCGCACTCCTCAAGCACTTTTTCGATCGCAGCATACTTATGCTCGAAGAAGTCTTTAAAAGCATCTCTTTTTTCCTCTGGTTCAGGAAGCGATCGCCGCTCTTGCAGCATAGATATATATTCCTTAGCCGTCAGGATATCGCCTTGCTCCAATACACTGCAAATTCTGGTACGATCGGCATCTGCTATACCTGTTTGCTGAAGACTCTCTAATTCCTCGGATACTCGATCGATCTGTTCCTGGCGCTTGGCGCTAATTCCTTGACCGATCGCCCGAAGCAGCTCAATTTTTTCGGAAAACCGCCTGGTTGTTACATGAGCATTTTTAATGCTTTCAATCTGTGCTGCATAAGCACTTCTATCTGTTTCTCTTAGTAAACCAAAAGCTACGGCACTTTCGAGCTGTTTGCTAGTAGTCTCGACCTGCTCCTGCAAAATTCCTTGACACTCTTCAATCCGATTATTGCGTTCGTCCTTTAGCCGATCGAGGTCTAATGTTGATTCGGGGTTGTGTTCGAGGTATTCGATGATTTGCGCCGTAGCCTCGTGATTTCCGACCGCTTTTGAACTACAGACATAACTTTGCATATCGAATGCTTGTTGCCAATCCCAAATATCATTTTTGACTAACTCCAAAATTCCCTTTATACCCGCTTCAGGATTAGCGATATCTAGTTCCCAGTCATCGTCGATCGGGATAGATGGCATTCTTAACAGCTCCGCGTGCAGGATATATTTTGGGTCAGGTTCTGCGGTTGACAATTCGGTATCTGGATCGAAGATATTGCCGATGTCTTCCACAGCTTTTCGGCAACAGGCAATACCAGCTAAAATAAACACTGGAGGTTTTGTCGCCTCAAAGGTATCTAATTCTTGGAGAACCATATCTTGAAGATTCTCAATATCTTGTTTTAACTGTTTGGCTTCTTTCTGAAGATAATTTTCGCTTTCAGCTAAGCGCGATTCCTGCTCCTTAACCCAGCGACCCACCCAATTCAAAAATTGCCGAGCGCGAGAGCGAAGCTGAATGAGGGCTTTACCTGTAATGATACCAGCACCTTTAGGGCGACGAATTTTGCGCTCTGTTCGCTGAATTTCCCCGTCTAGATTGGACTCATTAGATAATCTCTCGATCTGCTTCTTGAGGAAGGGAAGTTGGCTCAAATCTTTTTGCTTGATGGGAAGCCACAGAGTGTAAAAAAGTTCACCGGGATTCAACCACTCGACCCAAACTTTCTTTGCATGACCGTAAATCAAATCTTGTTGTGGCGCTTGAGACCACCAATCCTCGATTTTCATATACAAATCGTCTAAATCTTTTTGCAAGGCTGCCAGAGTTTTTGCTTTCTTGATGGCTTTTGTATCTAGGGCCCGCTGCCGATCGCCGTGTCTGGCGATAATTTGGCAATAATCGTACAGTTTGTCGAGTCCAGCTTTACCGAATTGAAGCTCCTGGAAAAGGTGCGAAGCACCGGTATTTGGGGCTAGTAAAGACGGTCGCATTGCTGCTGCGGCTAAGAGCAAGCTTACGGCTTGATTCCATTCACTTTTTTCGGGTAATGAATAGCTGGCGGTGTAACTGGTGAAGTCATCTTTAAGCAGATTTGCAAGTTTTCCATATCCTACATCATCGCGCAGGTTTTGTCCTAGCAATACTGCTCTAATTAAATGCGGTGGCAGGTGCGGTTCAAAGTTGGAGTATTGTTTTTCAAAGCAGCGAGCTAAATGAAACGCAAGGCTGAGTTTTTCTTCAAGAATCAGCCGCCAAACTAAGTCGCGCAAAACTGCTGGACGTTCTCGATCGGGGTCGTCCAAGATGGATTGAGCGATTTGTTGAGCGGTATCATTGGGCGAGAAGCTGTAGAGAGACTGTTTTTCTTCTCTTTTTTTATTTCCCGGCTTGTCAACTTCTTTTCCTTGCTTATTTTCCGAATTTTGCTGATTTATCTGAATTGTGGGTGGCAGTTCTATGGGTGGAAAATTAGGGATATTTTCAGCGGTTGGCTGCGCGATCGCCTCCTCTGTCAATACCGAGTTCAACTCTGCTAATGGTGGTTGTTCGACAACAGGAACAGTTTCAGATTCCGGCTCATAAACTAAGGAAGTTTCGTCTAAGTTATTGTTAGTAGAAACCGCAGGCAAATCTGGTATTGTTTCCGACTGAATAATCAGTTTACCTCTGACTGCTGCCATCGCCAGAGTTCTTTCAAATGATTTTGCTACGGCATCCTGTAAAGAAGCTAAATGCTCGTCATCTGCTGCTTCCCATTCTGCAATTAGTGTTAGCAGTTGGCAGAATGGATGATTACCGTCAGCCAAGAGTTGGGTGTAGGGATGCAAGTCAGACTCCTGGGATTCGGAGATGGCGCGTTGAAGTTCGCGGGCTGTTTTCTGACATTCCAGCAATGACTGAAAATTGCTCTCTACTCGATGGGCGATCGCTAAAACTCGTTCCAGAACCCTCAAAGCAGAGTCGCGGACAAGAGCGATCGCACTTTTTTGCTTCTCGGCCAAATCCACACGCTCAAGTACAGACTTGATATCTGCTAAAGAATCAATTTCTTCAACTTTCAGCGTTGTCGATACTGCAAAATATTCAGCCAATTCTAGCACATTATCGCGAAGCTGAATAAACTTTTTATGGGACTCATCAAGTTCTTGAATCAGCTCTTTAGATATAGGTATACCAGGGTTTAGCAATTTTCGACTCGCCTCTGACAGCCGTTTCTCTAGTTGGGAAAAAACATCTTCTAGTGCGGTGAGTTGTTTGAGTAAGTCTGCTGAATTGTGTTTCATCGGTTTAATCGCTCCATTCAAGTTATTTTCTCTCAGTTCGGCAATGTGGAAATTATGCTCATTCAAATTTGCATAATTCAGATTGTTTTGACTTCCATCGGTTCTCGACAAGTAAGTCTCCTCCAATATAGTTTCTTCTATATTTGATTCTTCTATGAAGTTGTTAAAAGGAATTAATGGTTCTGTCATATTAGCTGTATCAACTATTTTATCACGAACAGGCTCCTGTAAGAAAGTGTCGCGGCTGCGAGACAAGTTTTCTGAGATATTGAACTGTCTGGGCTGCATCGGTTGGGCGATCGGTCTTTTTGTCTGAGTTTGGTCAATCCCTGTAGGGCGAATACATTCTTTTAAAATACTGTTGCGGTTGGGATGGCGCAATCTTAGTAAAGCCTTAGCCTCAATTTGCCGAATCCGTTCGCGGGTAACATCAAATATATTACCGATTTCCTGTAGACTTTTCTCGCGGCCATCATCCAATCCGAATCGCATCCGAATAACGTCACGTTGTCTAGGACCCAGAGTATCTAAAACGCTTTCTAAATCTTCGGCAAACAAATTTTTATATACTTTTTCTTCTGGTGTTTCTCCATCGAATTTAATCAACTCTCCCAATGTATAGTCTTCATCATCACCCATTTTAGTATCTAAGGAAATGATAGATTTAGCCGATTGAACAACAAAGCGCAATTTGGCAATTGTTATCTCCATTTTAGTCGCGATTTCTTCTTCCGTAGGCTTGTGGCCGATTTCTTGAGAAAGCTGTTTGGTAGTTTTCTTGATCTTCGAGATAGTTTCATAAACGTGAACTGGTAGGCGGATAGTCCGCGATTGATCGACAATAGCCCGCGTAATTGCCTGACGAATCCACCAATATGCGTAGGTGGAAAACCTGGTTCCCATCGTGCAATCAAACTTTTCTACAGCCTTGATTAAACCGAGATTTCCCTCCTGAATCAAGTCTAATAAATCCAGCCCTCGATTTTGATATTTTTTAGCGATTGAGACTACCAGCCGCAAGTTAGACTCTACCATTTTGTCTTTCGCTTTTGGGCTGGCCTCTAATTCTAACTCAGAAAATTTTCGAGCTAATTCAATCTCTTCGTCAGCTTTGAGCATGGGAATTCGACCGATCTCTTGCAGATAAACGCGAAGCGAATCTGGCGGTATACGGTCTTCTTTAAATTTGATGCTGTCAGGAAGAGTTTTATGCCAAGCTTCATGAAATTCGTCAAAGTTGCTAAATCCGTGATTTTTATGCAACTCTGCCAAGGAAAGAGCGAAGAGATTTTTTAAATGGGAGTTTGTAGGACTGTCGAATGGGATATCTTTAATATGTTTGACTTTTCCTAATACATCTTTAGATTCATTGCCTTTGTCGGGGCGGCGGTTGATAATGGATAAAGTCAGAGTTTGTCCATGCTGGAATAGAATTATCGCGGGCTTGAGAAAGAGTTTATTAATCTCGCGGACAATGCCGTCAAGCTGTTCGCTAGTGTAGGTGCTACGCTGCAATTTTATTGCGAAAAACAAGTAGGAAGAAATGAAAAACGTATTTTCTCCCTTAGCTCTTGTCTCCAAGGATAATTTTAGCTGGTCATCACCCGCAATTTCATCCCAAGTGAGCTGAAATAAAAAATCAACAGTTAGCCATTCATTTAACAGAGCTTTTTGGTGATTTAGCTTTTTATCACTATCAAATTTGGCAATAAAATTATCCGAACTCTTAGGATAAAAGGGAAGAGTTTTATCACTGCGGTAGCCAAGAGCTAAAAACAAATTTCTAGCGTTATCGGCAAGTTTTCCCTTGACAAAACTACTTAAATCTTGATTGATAGATGCTTTGGCTTGTTGTTCGCTGACGCTCATTTAATCACCAGCCAGGTAATTAGTTCAAAATCAGTTGTTGCTTTAACCTGATGCGCTTGCTCAACCAACACAGCACTGCGGCTAGACAGCAGGTGGCCGATGAGCCGCTTGTTGTAAATACCTGCAATTGAATCAACCGCCCGCTTAAGCAAATCGTTATACAAACTCATATCAAATCCGTTATTAGTTTGTCTATCGAACAAGTTGCACAACTCTTCATAAGGAACACAACACCCAGCGCAGAGCAACTGATATATTTCAAGTATTTGTTTGGGTTGAGCAAAAGTTAATCGCACTTTATTATTTTCTCCAACGTAAACTAAAAAGTATGGTTGCAGCGGGTTGACGGTTTTATTATCAAGACAATCGCCTTTTTGTTTGAGGCAAAAAATTACGCCCGGAGCAATTATCGGGTACTCCGAGTTAGTTGGAACTACTGCATAGAGTCCTAAAGGGGCATCTTGGAGTAGTTTGCGGTTGCTCTCAATGTATTTGGCTAGTTCCATTCGGAAATCATCGAGAGTGAATTCCGTTAGGGCTACAGTCTCGGTGAAATCTTCGAGATCCAGCACCTCGTCTTTCAATCGCAGCAACTGCTTGTCGCGGTATTTCAAATCACTCTCAATCAGTTCTTGAATCTCCTTTGCCTCCAGCAGGTTATCTTCAAATGTACCAGCCATGTCCGCTAAAGCCATCCGTGCTTCTACTCGATTTTTCAGATTGATGTATTGATCCAAGTCCTCTGTCGGCCAAAAATTAATTAATTGTACCGTGTGGTTGGGGCTGCCAATGCGATCGCACCTACCGAACCGCTGGATAATTCTGACTGGGTTCCAGTGTATGTCGTAGTTAATCAGATAATCACAATCTTGTAAATTTTGCCCTTCCGAAATACAATCAGTGGCAATTAATAAATCAATCTCGCCGTCTTGCTGCATAGATGGAATTTGGGCGCGTTTCTTGGCGAAAGGCGAAAAATTTGTCAGGATGTGATTGAACTCGTTTTTGCCAAAGGTAGTCTTATTTGCCGCCGATCCCCCAGTCACCAAAGCTAAGTTAATTTTCAATTCTAATCTTGCCCATTCCCGCAATCCTTCGTAGAGATAGACTGCCGTATCTGCAAAGGCAGTAAAGACTAAAACCTTGCGATTTGGTTTGCCATGCTTGTTAGTCGTAGGATGCTTGACTTTCTCGGCGATCAGTGCTTTTAACTCAGCCAGCTTGGCATCGCGTTCCACAGAAATGCTTTGGGCAGAATTGTAAATTTTTTTAAGCTGTTCCTTGTCGCGTTTCAGGTCTTTTAACCAGGTTTCGACATCGAGGTGCGCCATTTGAAATATCAGCTTCTGACCTACTTGCATGGCATCTTGCAACTCTTCATCGTCCAAGTCTTCAATCATCCAATCGCTGAAAGTTACTGTCTGGTTAGCGTCGCGAGATTGCTGCAATTGCTGAAAATTTTTAATTTTTGTCTCTAGATCTCCAGTTTTTTTAATCGTGCGCTCCATTGTCAGCGCAAAGGAACGGATGGAGCTTTCTAAGCGTTTAAGAAAATTGACTTTCATCATGCCGATCAAACAGCGTTCGCGATCGCTCTGTTTGAAATTTCGCACTCCTTTATTTTCATACACCGAACGGTATGGCGGCAGGACATATTTTGAAGGGTTGAATAGCGAGAGTTGATATTTAGAAATTTCGCTGTTAAGCTGTTCGTAGGACAGGAACTCACCCTTTAGGTCAATCTCAGGAAATACCGAAATGGGTTTGAGCCGTTCTGGAAAGCCGCCTAATTGGGCGATCGCATCTTTATAGTATTTTTGAATGTGCTTGCGCGATCGTGCGATCGTCAATTCGTCAAGCAGTTTGAAAAAAGCAGAACTTAGTTCTTCCAGCAGTTCGCTAGTTTTGCGATCCCTACTTTTCTTGGCCCACTTGGTAAATTTCCCCTGAGCATCAGCTAGTGTAGCGCGCAGACTGGCAATTCCCAGCGATTCGCTAAACGCAGCATCGCGACCTTCTGTGATAAAATAAAGTTGATTCCGCAAATCCTTTAAATCATTGTTAACCGGAGTTGCTGATAAGAGTAGCACCTTAGTTTTGACACCGCTCTTGATAATGTCATCCATCAGCCTTTCGTAACGGCTTTTTCTAATTAGATTGCCAAATTCGTCCCGTTTACTCTTGATGTTGTTGCGGAAATTGTGGGATTCGTCAATAACTACCAAGTCATAGTTGCCCCAATTAATCTTTTCTAAATTAAGATCCCCAGAGTAACCGGAATCCCGGCTCAAGTCGGTGTGAGACAGGACTGCATAGTTAAAGCCGTCTTTAAGAAAAGGATTCAGTTCGCTATTGTTCTGTGCTAGATATACCGTCCAATTCTCGCGGAGTTTTTTGGGACAAAGAACCAAAACTGTTCCTTTATTGCGAAGTTCAAAATATTTGATCACCGCTAGAGCTTCAAATGTTTTACCTAAACCAACGCTGTCAGCAATAATACACCCGTTATATCGTCCGATTTTATTGATAGCAGCCTTAACTCCGTCTTTCTGAAATTCAAATAGAGATTTCCAAATTTCTGTATTAAAAAAGTGTAACTGTTCGCTGAGAATATCGTTTTTTTCTAGGTCATCGAGGAAAGTCTCGAAGATATGAAACAGAGTTTTGTAGTAGATAAACTCAGGAGAATTGTTCTGGTAAAGTTGCTCTAGGTACAGCAGCACATCTTGTTTGACATCTTCGATTAGTTCGGCATCATTCCAGAGTTCATCAAACCAGGCTTTCAGGTCGCGGGTATCCCGTTTGCTATCTACTTCTAAATTGAGTTCAATATTGTTGTTTTTCCTACCTAATCCCAGTCCCCGCACGGTAAAATTAGAACTGCCCGTAATAGCATTTTCACTTCCGTTATGAGCAATGTGATACATTTTGCCGTGCAGTAAATTAGATTGCTTGACCGACCGTATCTGTACTTTTTTCTCAATCCATTCTGCACATTCTTTCGCAACCCGCTTTTGCTCCAACCGATTTTGTAGCTGCAAGCCCTCATCCTCAATTTGGAAAGCCTTTTTATCAGTTTTACTTGGATCAAGTGACTTGATGAAGCGCGGTTCGCCAAAGAGAAATTTCAAGCTTTTAATACTTAGAAGTTGTTCTTTCAAAGCATCAAAAGCATAAATTGTAAAGTAAGCAGAAACAATTGACAAGGTTGAGTTTTCCTCAACCTTGGCTTTCAAAAAATCGCCCACAGTACCCCGGCGGCGGTTGTCTCTAATTGCCGACTTTGGGAGAGAAGCATCATCCTGTGACATAGCCTACCTTTATGCGGTTGTTGCACTAGGCTATATTCTACATCTTCCACAATTCTCAAGAACAGGCAAGATGCCTGTTCCACAACACATACCGATATTGTACAATCAACTTCGCAAACGCCCTGACCTGAGAATGCTAATAATCAACCAAAAACCCAAAAAACTCGCCGCCCCAAACAAACCCGTGCTCAGAAAAGATAGCTGAGGAGTTTGTGCGTTAGAAGAAATAATTGCCGCCCCGACAATCAGCGAACCCACGACAATACTAAAAGAAAGTCGGTTCGCAGAATCCCCCAGAGTGCGACGCAGCGGATCGAGTTCTTTTAGTGTCAAGTTCCACTTCAAAGTTTCCGAAGTAACTCGGTCTAAAAGCACTTCCACCTGTCGCGGAGATTGCAAAGATAAGCTTTTGAGATCCAGCGCAGTTCTCAACAAAGCTTGTATCGGGTCATCTCCGAATAACTGACGCCGAAACATATCGGTCATCAGCGGTTTCACCTGCTCTACAATATTAAACCTGGGATTAAAAGAACGCGCCAGTCCTTCCAAATTAGCTAGAGTTTTTGCATACAAACCGAGATTGCTGGGCAGCCGAATTTTATTTTTGCGGGTGATTTCTAGCACCTCATAAAAAATTTCCGACAAGTTCATTTGCGACAAGCTGACATTGTAATACTTGCGTAGCATTCGAGCCAAATCGTTCTCTAGATTAACTAAACTTGTCGGCTGAGCAA
This sequence comes from Microcoleus sp. B7-D4, assembly GCF_036705125.1. Lineage (NCBI taxonomy): Bacteria > Bacillati > Cyanobacteriota > Cyanophyceae > Oscillatoriales > Microcoleaceae > Microcoleus > Microcoleus sp. B7-D4. The sequence goes on along the minus strand of NZ_JAUBTT010000084.1, from coordinate 15,474 downwards.
ATTCTGCCATTTCCAAAGTTAATTGAGCGCAGCGCTGAGCGTCTAAATCGACAATTGCCAGCAACATTTCTGTCAAATTCTGCTGAGTGCGCGGGTCTAATCTGCCGACCATGCCGCAGTCGAGCAAAGCTATGCGGCCATCTTTGAGATAAAATAAATTGCCGGGATGCGGGTCTGCGTGAAAGAATCCGTCGATATATAACTGCTGGAAGAAAACGCGGCAAAGTAGCGTTGTAATTTCTTCGCGTTCGGCATTTATATCTCCTTTCTGGCGAATTCCTTGCAAGTCGCCTAGCAAAATTGGGACTCCGTTCAGCCACTCCATTACTAAGAGTTTTTTTGTAGTCAACTCCCAGTTAATTTCTGGTAAGACAACTTGTGTGGGGTCAAACCATTTACTTTTAGATAAATTGCGGCGCAGTTCGTCTGTGTAGCTGGCTTCTTGAATGAAGTCTAGTTCTGCACGCAGGGCGATCGCAAATTCTTCAGCTAGGGCGACAATATCGTATTGTTGACCGAAGTCTGTGAGCATGACAAGTTCTGCCAAACCTCGCAGTACGGCGATGTCTTGTTCGATGACAATATCAATACCGGGGCGCTGAACTTTGAGGGCGACTTCGCGGCCGTCTTTTAAAGTAGCTTTGTGGGTTTGGGCGATCGAACCTGCAGCGATGGCTTCGGTGTTAAATTTGGCGAAGGTATTTTCGAGAGATTGTGTGAGTTCCTGGCGGACGATTGCTTCTACTTGCGACCACGGTACGGGCGGCACTTCCGCTTGTAGCGTGGAGAGAGTTTCGATATAGCTGGCCGGCAAAAGGTCAGGACGGGTGCTCAGCAATTGTCCTAATTTGACAAAAACTGGGCCTAATTGGACGAGGATGTTGCGGAGAACTGCTGGAGTTGGGAGACTGGGTGCGTCGGTTTTGCGGCCGGTTAGGAGGCTTTTCATGTAGTCCCAACCGTTGCGGAAGACGACCTCTAGAATTTCTCCTTTGCGAGAATTGTTTTGAACTAGGCTAAACAAGGGGCCTCCGGGTCGATCGGGTTTAAGGGCTATATAACTACTAGGATAGCGCTGTTGACCGGGCTGACCAGTGTCTTGGGGAATAACTTGGGCGAAAGGGTGGGAATGCGCGTGAGAGCTTTGGGGTGCGGGGGGCGATCGGTTTTTGGCCGTGGCATTAATCCTCATGGTAATATACAGTTAAAGCAGACATGATATTTTTATAATTAAATTTATTAACTTGAAAAGATGTGTCAAAGAATTGAATGAGTAAGTTATTAAAAACCAGATTCTCAATGTTTTTAATATCGTATAAGAGACATGATTGCCATCCCATTTCCTGCCAACTCGATCGAATTATCCATCAACTTAACTGACGAGCAATTTTTTCAGCTTTGTCAGCACAACCGCGATTATCAATTTGAACGTACAGCATCAGGGGAATTAATTATTATGCCACCGACAGGCAGTGAAACTAGCAGGCGTAATGCCGATTTAACATCTCAACTCCGAGTCTGGAACCGTGAAACTAAACTGGGAGTAGTTTTCGACTCTTCGGGAGGCTTTACACTCCCCAATGGTGCCGATCGCTCTCCTGATGCCTCTTGGGTCAAAAAAGAACGCTGGGATGCTTTAACACCGGAGCAAAAAGACAGTTTTGCTCCTTTGTGTCCTGATTTTGTTGTTGAGTTGCGTTCTCGGACTGATTCCTTGAAGAAACTTCAAGAGAAAATGCAAGAATATATAGATAACGGTGCTAAATTGGGTTGGTTAATTGACAGGCAAAATCAGCGTGTTGAAATTTATCGCCCCGGTCAAGATGTTGAAATTATCCAAAATCCTCGCACTCTATCAGGGGAAGATGTACTACCTGGTTTTGTGTTGGATTTAGCAGAAATTATGTAAGTAAAGTAAATTGATTTGTTTAGTCATGGGTCACAAATATGAGTGCAGTTGATGTAATATTTACTATTCCTGATACGATTAGGAGGTTTTTCTAATGGAATATATGTACAAACCCGTTAACAAACCATTTAAGATTTTTAGCGTTACAAAGTCGAATCTTGACAATTTGTCGAACTTGCTGGCTTCATCAGATGAATTTAGCTTAATCATAGAGAATAGTAAAGAAGATTACCTAACTTCTTCCTTACTGGCTTCATCAGATGAATTTAGCTTAATCCAAGAAGAGATTAGTAAATATTACCTAACTTCTTCGCACTGGGAATCACTAACAAATACGTATGATGTACTTTGTGAAGCTACTAAACTTCTTCAATATATAACTGCTGTTGCAAGGATTCATTTTACAGAGTTTCCACTTTTTAAGCCTGATAACATCCGCGAAGTTGACGAAGAAGGTAAGCGTCATAACCGAGTTGAGCTTTTAGTCAGAGATCCTCTAACTCGTGTTTATATCAAACTAGAAGGCGGTCAAGATAGAATCCCTATTTTAGGGTTTGACTCCTGGAGGAAGCTGGCAGAAGAAGACGAGATAGTTGAAAATGTTTTTAGACTATTTAGGGAGTTTGATCGTAACTGGATTAATCTTTACAAAGTTTATGAAATTGTCAAGAAAGATGCTGGAAAAAAAAATAAGATAGATAGGATTGAACAGTGGATAACTAAAGATAAGATTAGGCAATTCAAGCATACTGCTAATAGTCAAAGCGCAATTGGTGATGATGCACGGCACGGTGTCGATCAGAACGATCCACCAAAAGAACCTATGTCAGAATCAGAAGCAGAGGCTTTAATTAGGAATCTGGTAAAACAATGGCTTCAGTGGAAGTGCGAACAACAAAAGTAGAATAGTAAAGTACGACACAGATTAAGAAACGAAAGTCTGGATAAAGAGTAATTAATCCTTTGTATTCGCCTGCCCAATCTGTGGCGTACTTACATCACAATAAATCTTTCAACTTCTCATCTTCTCCCAAAACCTTAATTACCTGTTTAATCTCCTGCGTCCTGTCCTTTTTCACAATCAAAGTCACATTGCCATCTCTGACAACTACGACATCTTCTAAACCAATGGTGACAATCACCTCATTCTCATCGGCGGCATAAAAAATGCCACCTTTCGTATCAATTCCGACGTGTTTTGCTAACTCCACATTCGGCTTGTCTCCTTGCAGCAAACGGCCGATCGCATTCCAATCTCCCAAATCGTCCCAGCTAAAGCCTACGGGCAGAACACAAGCTTTTTGCGTCTTCTCCATCAGCGCGTAATCGATGCTAATTTTGGGTAATTCCGAGTAAGCCTGCGCGCCTTTTGCTTCCAAAGCTGCCATCATTTCCGGTACATGATTTCGCAATTCTGTCAAGACAGTTCCGACTCGAAATACAAAAATTCCCCCGTTCCAACTAAACTTGCCGCTGGCTACAAATTCTTCCGCAGTTGTGCGATCGGGCTTTTCGGTAAACCTCGCCACCCGATAGGCCGGAAAACCCCCAAAACTGCCAATTTCCTCACCTTGTTCGATGTAACCGTAACCAGTGGAAGCATAACTCGGCTTTACTCCCAAAGTGGCGATCGCATCCTGATTTTTCGCCAACTCCGCCGCCGCCTCCAAAGTCTTGATAAACTCCTGTGGTTCCCCAATCCAGTGATCCGCCGGGAAAAAACCAACAACCGCATCCTCACCGTAACGCTTCGCAGTTTCTATAGCAGTCCAGGCCACCGCCGGCGCAGTATCCCGGCCCTCCGGTTCCGCCAGCAAATTCTCCGGCGGTAACAGCGGCAACTGTTCGCGGACTCCCGCAGCCAACATTTCCGACGTTACCACCCACAAATCGTCCCAGCCGTTACCTAATTCCAAAAGTCTTTCCGCAGTAGCCTGCAGCAAACTCTTGCCGCTACCGTCGAGACTCAAAAACTGCTTGGGCCGCTGCTTGCGGCTCAGCGGCCAAAAACGTTCGCCTTTACCACCGGCCAGAATCACAGGAATTAAGGTTCTACTCATCGTTTAAAGTTTAAATAGTTCACGTCCATTTTGCCCTGAGACCCGATATGGTGTTTGTAAAGAATTACTTAGGCAGAATGATGATTGACTGTTGACTGTTGAGTGTATCACCCTAAATGTAGGGCGCGCATTGCGTACCTTACCCAATATAGAACAAAAAAACTCTCGTTAAGGAATCCTTGAAAATTGCTATAGCGACTAGCAATTACCATTACCTATTACTTCGACAATTCGACGTTAAGTTCGTTCACGACACGGCGTTTGAGCGGGATTGATTTTTCTCTGGGCAGCAAGTCAAAGACTTTCCGAAAAGCATCATCTACCTGTTCAAATGGTATTTGTCCTTTTTCATTAAAAACTACTTTTCCCGATTGGTCTAGGATGACAGTTTGAGGTACGAAACCTTCGTAATAATGGCTTGGTTCGGTGATTTCGGGTGACGGTTGCGGAGGCAAAGAGTCAATTGTTATGGGCATAAAGTCGGCTTCGCGCCCGTAAAATTCCTGGAGTTGAGAGACGACGATCGCGTATTGCTTGGAGTCGCTGCTGTCGTCAGTGTAAAACACTAACAATACGGGTTTATTGCGTTTGAAAGAATCTGTGAGTTTGACTTTAGGAGGAACTAGGGAACCGTTGCCGGCGTAGAGGGCAAAGATTGTACCGTCATAGCGATCGTCTGTGAGAGTGGCGAAGGCTGGTGGGGTGCCGGTTAGCAGTATCAAGCTAAGTGCGATCGCCACTGTTACAAGACTCGCTGACAACATTCGCCTCAGCCAGCGGATGCCAGAAGCAGCAGTAACAATTGAATTTTTGTTTTCAGGAAATATCATAGGTTATTGGCAGTTGCTGTAAGGAAAGCGAAATCAGATGCAAAAACTTTCCTAAGTTTATCAGCAAAATGTAGGCAAATGTTGTTGAGTAGGTTAAAGTAGTTTCGACTCGATGATCATAAATTGCTGATAGTGGCGATCGACAAGGCGATTCTACAGACCGAAGATCACTATTTGCGATCGGCTTTTCAGGGGCGGACTGGAACAGTCCGCGCCACAATAAAATTTATTTGTGGTGGGGTGGGCTTCTAGCTTCCCAGAAGGGTGCAAGATATTAAATTCAACTGATTACTAGAAACTGACAACTGGGAATTTACAACTAATGATAGCTTTGCTTGACGCACTCCTCGCCCAAACGCCGGCTGCTGATGTTTCCGGGCCGGCTCAAATCAATCTGGTGCAGGCCCTTGTTTTAGGAATTGTACAAGGATTAACAGAGTTTTTGCCCATTAGCAGCAGCGCTCATTTAAAGGTAGTGCCGATCGCCCTGGGATGGGGCGACCCCGGGGTTGCTTATACTGCTGTTATTCAGTTGGGCAGTATTGTCGCAGTGCTTTGGTATTTCTGGAAAGACTTGACAAATATAACTGTTGGTGCATTAGAAGCCGTGGTGCGACGCAACTACAAATCCCATGAGTTTCAAATGGCGGTGGCACTGGTTTTGGGAACAATACCTATAGTCTTTTTTGGGCTGCTAATCAAGGCATTGATTCCAGATTTTGACAACTCGCCACTCAGGAGTTTGGCCAGCATCGCTATTGCTTCGATAGTCATGTCGCTACTGTTAGCAATAGCAGAAAAAATTGGCAAGCGCAATCGTACTTATGAAAAGTTAACTGTTCAAGACGGTATTTTTATGGGATTAGCTCAAGCAATAGCCTTGATTCCGGGGTGTTCGCGATCGGGTTCTACCCTAACAGCAGGATTGTTTATAGGATTAGAAAGACCCGCGGCCGCGCGGTTTTCTTTTTTATTGGGAATTCCGGCAATTACTCTGGCTGGATTAGTGGAATTGAAGGGTTCTTTGGGAGAAGGAATCAGCGATGCTGGAGTTGCAGCTTTGATAGTGGGAACGATTTCGGCCTTTGTGTTTTCTTATTTGTCGATCGCGTGGCTGCTCAAGTTCCTGCAAACTCAAAATACCTGGGTGTTTGTGTGGTATCGGCTGGCTTTTGGTGTGGCGATTTTAACGGCGATCGCAGGTGGGGCAGTGAAAAATGCGTAGGTTGTTATAATTACAAGGACAGGCAAGATGCCTGTTCCACCAAAACAAGAACAGGCAAGATGCCTGTTCCACAAAGAGTAAATTTTCTTGTGGAACGGGCCGAAGAACCCGTTCATAAAAAGCTTATTAAGAGCTGACAAGCTGTTAGCTTTTAACTCAAAGTGAGCGTCGCCGTGAAGGATGTAGAATGCTCGAAGATAGCGAGCGACAAAATGCACAATTAGCGCTAATTAGGCTGGTTACTGCTGCTAGTATTGGTGTAGCGATGTCCTTCTTTATCGCTCCCGGAATTCTGGGAACAATAGTATCAGATTGAAAACAGGTTTTCCGTTCAGAATCCCAGTGCTAATATATGGAAGAGTATCGCAAAAAAAGCGATTATTTCCCGCACTGCTGGGTTGACAAAAGAGCGGTGTTGTGCTGGCAGAAACAACTAAGCCTGTCAGGAACCAGTCAAAATTTTGAGTTTCATAAATACATATTTTTGATACATCCTCTCACAGCCAAGCTAAATTCACAACCCAGAAATTATCCTGATTCTAAAGGCGATCGACCTTAGCAAACTATGTCCATACCGAAAAAAGGAACCAGAAAAATAATTGTTGATGGGGAGCCTTTCATCTGGCTAATCCGAAGACAAGCTACTTATACGCAAGAATACTGCGGAAATCTTCATGTTGCGATCGAACACGCCCAAAAACCGGGTTCGGTGTTAGTTATCATCACCGATCGACCTCATCCTCAAGGTTTAAGTCCCGCTAACGAAGTGAAACCAGTAACACCCTGTGATGCAACACAATGGATACGGCAAGCAGTGCAACTTGGATGGCAGCCTCAGCTACCTGGAATAACTTTTGAGGTGCGGATTGCAGGACTGTTTATGGAAAAAATATAATAATGCTGTATATTTAGCAACCCGACAAGTCAATTCTCTTAAAGACAATTCACTCGCCTAGACTGGCAGAAGCGATCGCCCGATCGCTTCTGTCAGCCTAGACAAGTTAAACTGTAAACATTCTCCGCTAACAAATAACAAATAACAAATAACTAATAACCATGAGCGACTTATCAATCCGGCCCGCCCTAATCACCAAAGTTATCCCCGACAGCATCTGCGCCGAAATGGGATTTGAACCAGGAGACTCAATCGTCGCCGTCAACGGTCAAAAACCCCGCGACTTGATTGACTATCAATTCCTGTGCGCCGATGAATTTCTCGAATTAGAAGTATTAGACACTAAAGGCAAAACTCACAAATTAGAAATAGAAAAAGAGTATGATGAAGACTTGGGAGTGGAATTTGAAACAGCTCTTTTTGACGGACTAATTCAGTGCAACAATCGCTGTCCTTTTTGCTTTATAGACCAACAACCACCGGGAAAGCGGGAAACTCTCTATCTCAAAGATGATGACTACCGCCTCAGCTTTCTGTATGGTAGCTATCTCACTCTCACAAATTTGTCTCAAAAAGAGTGGGACAGAATCGAACAAATGCGGCTTTCTCCTCTCTATGTTTCCGTGCACGCTACGGAACCGGAAGTGCGAATTCGGTTGCTAAAAAATCTCCGCGCTGGCAAGATTCTCGAACAAATCAAATGGTTTCAAGAACGCCGCTTGCAAATTCACTCTCAAGTAGTTGTTTGTCCTGGGATTAATGATGGCGAACATTTAGAACGCACTTTGTTAGATTTGGCAAAGTTTCATACTGGAAGTATTCCCGCTGTAGCATCGGTGGCTGTAGTGCCGGTGGGTTTAACTCGCTTTCGTCCTGCCGAAGATGAACTGATCGCAGTAACTGCGGAAAAAGCGCGAGAAGTAATCGAGCAAGTGCAGAAAATTCAAGTGCTTTTGAGTAAAGGAAAAGGCGGCCCAAAAGCTAAAAAGCAGAATTCAAAGTCGCGCTGTATTTGGCTGGCTGACGAGTGGTTTTTAATCGCGGGTTTAGATTTGCCGTCGGCTGCTGATTACGAAGATTATCCGCAAATTGGTAACGGTGTGGGTTCTATCCGCCAGTTTATCCAGCAGTTTGAAACAGCTTTTGAGAAGCTGCAACCGATGCCAGTCGAGCCCGATCGCAAGTTAGTTTGGGTGGTGGGGAATGCAGTCGAAAAAGCTTTTGAGCCGATCGTACAACAACTAAACCAAATTCCCGGCTTGTCCGTCAACATGGCAGCACTGTGCAGCCACTACTGGGGACAAACTATCACTGTCACGGGTTTGCTCACCGGGCAAGATTTGCTCGAAGCTTTGCAGGGGCGAGACTTGGGAGATGGTATCCTGCTGCCGTCGGTGATGCTAAAACAGGGGGAACCGCGTTTTCTCGACGACATGACCCTCGAACAGCTCGCCAGCTCGCTGAAAACCCGGATTTTGCCGGTGAGCGGAGTAGAGGAACTAATCTCGGCGGCGATCGGTCTGGCAACTGCGGAAGTTAAATTCTAAATTTTGAATCGAACATTCAAAAGTTAAGATGAGTATGGTAATTGTGACTTGTAACCGTCGAGTTCAGGCTACAGACTAGAAACTTGAGACCTCAATCTTGCTCTAAAATTGTCTCTAGGATTGCAGAGTAATTAAAAAATTATGCGTGTTTTTCGTCAAATCATCGTAGTCGGAGTGGGCGCTGCAATTACTTTGGGCAACGCCGCACAGAGTGCTTCAGCACAGCCTCCGGCTCAGTCTCAGGACAGCTTGGCCCCTAGCAATCAGCTCGTCGAATTAGGGCAGAATGTTCGATCGGCCTCGAACAAAGTGGCAGAATCAGCATCACAGGCCGAAGAGTCGATCGCCCTTAACCCCCCAGCCGGGCCGGAGCAAGCATCAAAGCCTCAACAGGCTGCTCCGGCTTCCCCATCAACTCTGTCTCAGGCCGGTTCAACGCCTCTAAGAGGGTTGGAACCGACACAGACTCAGCAGCCTTCCCCAAACCCTCCCAACAATGTTCCTGTGCCGAGTTCCCCGGTACCAATTCTCCGGGGCACTCCGAACGAAAGTTTCCCCCCTCTCCCTCCGAGGGGCATTTTAGACACCAAGCCTCCGGCTTCCCTGGAACCCAACCCGAACCCGCTGCTGTTTCCGACAAACCCGGAGGATGTCAGGATCGAGCAAACTGAGCCAATTACCTTGCAGCAGGCGATCGACCTCGCGCGCCGCAACAGCCAAGTTTTGCAAATCGCCGGACAGCAGGTGGAACAAAGCAGATCCGCTTTGCGCGAACAGCAAGCTGCTCTTTATCCAGACCTGAATTTTCAAATGGACGCCAGCCGCTCTGTGACTGCAGGCGGAGAACTCGGAGTCCGGGCTCAGCAGCGCTTCAACAACTCTCGGGCTAACGGAACCGGGCAGCCCGCCGAGCAAGCTCGGCAAAATTTAGGCAGCAACAGTCTCAACAGCACTTTGCAGTTGAACTATGACATCGATTTGTTCGGAAGGCGGCGGGCTAACATCCGCGCTGCAGAGGAACAGTTGCGCCTTCGGGAACTGGATGTGGAACGCCAAGCCGAGGAACTCCGCTTCGACACTGCTGAGGCTTACTACAACTTGCAAAACGCGGACGGACAAGTTGCCATCCGCCAAGCTTCGGTCAGAAATGCCCAGCAAAGTTTGCGGGATGCCGAAGCCCTGGAACGGGCAGGGGTGGGAACCCGGTTTGCTGTGTTGCAGGCTCAGGCAAATTTGGCTAACGAGGTGCAACAACTGTCAGTGGCCCGTCGCGATCAGCGAGTTGCCCAGCGGCGTCTGGCTGAGATTTTGAATATCAGCCAGTCGGCGAACTTGACAGCGGCAGATCCGGTAGAACAAGCGGGCTCTTGGAGGCTGTCTTTGGAAGAGAGTATCGTGCAGGCTTTTAAGAATCGCCCAGAGTTGGAACAGCAGTTGGTGCAGAGAGATATCAGCAAGCAGCAGAGGCGATCGATTCAGGCGGGGCGTTTGCCTCAACTGAGTGTTGGGGGTAGTTACAACGTGCTGGGACAAGACCCTGACGACCCCAACCCGTTTGAGACTCGTGGGTGGGCCGACGGGTATTCGATCCGGGCGAGTCTGACTTGGAGTATTTTCGATGGGGGCGCGGCGAACGCGAGGGTGAGACAGCGGGATGCTGATATTGCGATCGCCGAAAGTCGATTCGACCAACTCCGCAACCAGGTTCGCCGGGAAGTAGAACAAGCTTATTTTGGCTTAGAATCGAGTTTTGAGAATATCGAAACTTCTGAGGCGGGGGTTTTGCAGTCAAGGGAAGCTCTGCGTCTGGCGAGACTGCGGTTTCAAGCTGGTGTGGGTACTCAGACGGATGTGATTCAGGCGGAAACTGATTTGACTAGGGCTGAGAGAAGCCGATTGTCGGCAATTATCACCTACAACCTGGGGCTTTCGTCTCTCCAGCGCTTTGTGAGCAATCTTCCGACTAATAACCTCTCGGATGCTCCGTGAGATTCGGTTGGGGCGATTCCCTACGGGATAGCTACGCACGCGCGTCCTTTAATTACAAAGGCAATTAGACATCGGGGTATTAAACGTCCGACACATTAGTTAATATTTTGTAATAGAGTTCGATGTCAACTGCGTTAAGGAATCGGCAATGGCCAATATCAAGTTTGTGAAGGAAAATCAGGAAGTCATCGCAGCAGACGGGGCCAATTTGAGGCTCAAAGCTCTAGAAAACCGCATCGATTTGTACACGTTTTCGGGAAAGCTCATGAATTGCGGGGGCATTGGTCAATGCGGCACCTGCATTGTGGAAATTGTCGAGGGCAGTGAAAATCTGTCGCCCCGCACTGACTTTGAGAACCGCAAGCTCAAGAAAAAGCCCGAAAACTATCGATTGGCTTGTCAAGCTATGGTCAATGGTCAGGTGAGCGTGAAGACTAAACCGTGACTTTCAGAAGGCAGAAGGCTAGAGATGCTCTAATGCAGAAGGAAAGAAAAATGCAGAATGCAATAATTGTGTTTTTTTTCCTATTTCACTGTATAATCACGCCTTTTGCCTGCCTAGGAAAAGAAACTTGGTTTCTAGGACAAATAAGAGATTGGGCAGCGAGGCATCCAGGCAGAAAGCGGGTTTCGACGCTTGTCCGTTAGCTCTTCTTCTGTCTTCGAGTTTGCCTTTTGCCTTTGAGTGATATCCTAGTTGTGTGTGTTTTTCTATTTTCCGATAGAGGCGAGCGTCTTCATGGAAGTTAACGATTTAGGGTTTGTGGCAACCATTCTGTTTGTATTGGTTCCCAGTGTTTTTCTAATCATTCTGTACATTCAAACAGCTAGCCGTCAAGGCAGAAAAGATTAGCAACTGCTGCTATTTCTCTCTGGCTTTGCTGCTTGCAAAAAAAGCGCCAACAGCTTTTTGCTGAGGCGCTTTTTTTGTTAAATGTTGAGTGTTAGCTGCTAACTCTTAATGATGAGATTCTAGCCGACTGTGCGGGCTAGCAAGACGGGACAGTTGGCATAAACTCGCACGTAGTCTGATAGCGAATTTCCTAGGAGTCGATCGATATCCACAAAGTTTTTGGCAACGTTGGGTCGCCGATCCGGGGAACCGATTACCAACAAGTCGGCATTCAAGTCGTCTGCAATCCGACAAATTTCTTCCCCTGGCTTGCCTGTAGCACTCACGCAGCGGTAGCTAACTCCCATTTGTTTGGTTAGTGCTACTGCTGGGGCCAATACGGGGTCTTTTTCAGCACTTGCTGTTAAATCTTCGCTGGCTTTTCCCGTCAAATCTTTGGTGACGTGTACTAAAATTATCTCTCCGCCACTGACTTCTTTGACCAAAGATAACGCAAGCTGCAATGACTGTTTGGCAGATTCTGATTTGTCTACCGCCACCATGACTCGCTTGATTTTTTTGACGTAGATGTCGTCTTTTACTAACAACATCGGTCGGGATGTTAGCTGGAAAACGTACTGGCTGACTGAGTTTTCCAAAATCGATTGCAGCCGTCCGAGTCCCCGGGAACCCATAATTACTAAGTCGGATTGTTCTTCTTCTGCGACTTGGCAAACTGTGGTTTTCGGGTCTCCCTGTTTGAGCCGGGGGTTGACTTTGCTGGGATCTATTTTCAAAGACTGGACTGCTTGTGCTAAAATCTTTCCTCCTTCTTCCAATTTCTCGGCCATGCCATCGGAGGTTACTTGGGGCGGCACGACGTGCAAGACGGTGACAGAGCTTTGTTGCAAGGAAGGGATGTCCATCAACATATTAAACATCTCTTCGCACAAGCCGCGACCGGCTACGGCTACTAAAATTTTTTCTATCATGGTTTTGGCGGTAAAAACAGTTGAGTTTTCTTGTGCGACGTTAAACTAGGGCGTTGGTTCTCTAGTTGCTTACTGTCAAGCATAAGCCTGAAGTTTGTCTTATGATTTGTAGAAATGTAGCGTTTTGGAACGATTTGTAAAGTGTTAGAGAACGATCGAACTCAACCAGAACTCGCACCGGCTGGTGCTATTCAAAATCGGCGGGGGATGGACTCTGAGGGCTGGTTTGAATATTTGGTGCGAGTGTACCCTCACCATACTGACTACAGCGGTGTGGTTTGGCACGGGACTTATCTGGCTTGGATGGAGGAAGCTAGGGTGGAAAGTTTGCGATCTCTTGGCATCGAGTATGCAGACTGGGTGGCGCAGGGTTTGGAATTGCCCGTGGTGGAACTTTCGCTGCGCTACCACCGGGCTGTACAAATGGGTCAATCTGTGGCAGTCAGAACGCGGATGGCTGCTAGCGAGGGTGTGCGGCTGCTTTGGGATTACGAAATTCGATCGGCTGATACTCAGGAGTTATATGTGACAGCACAGGTAACTTTGGTTGGTGTCGATCGTGACAAGAACAAGATTATCCGCCAATTGCCACCGGCGCTGAAGGAGGCTTTGACAAGGCTTTCTGTTAAACCTTCAACCTAAGCTGCTGTTAACTATAAAAAATAGTGGGTGCAGCCTTAGTAAGTAGAGTGCGTGACTTTTGAGTCACTTTATTCGTCGCCCAAATTTTCTTTCGTCACGCACCCTACACAACTGCCTTCTGCCTTCATTGGAACTTTTAATAATGTCAAAAAAACTGGAATTGCCAGAGCCAAATATTCAACGTCAGCGCAATATTTTGGAAAAAACCGAGTTAAACTCTGCCTTAAAAACTGAAGACAAAACTCTTGTTTCGGGAAAGCCAGAAAGTTTAAAAAACGGTGAATTAGCTGACAGTAAAGCCAAAATTTGGGCGATCGCATCGCTGTCGGCGGCCCTGCTAGCGGTGTCGCTGGCGGCGATTTTTATTAGGTTGAGCGAACGGGAAATCAGCCCGAATGCTACTGTTTTTAACCGTTTGTGGATAGCAACTGTAGTATTTGGAGTGTGGAATGGTGCGGGTGCTATCCGTCGCCGAATGTCTGGGGCCCAAGTTGAAGAGCGATCGAACTACACTCTGCAGGATGTGATGCTGTTAATAGCCGTAGGCGTGGTTTCTTCTGCTTCTGTGGGTTTCTGGGCCTGGTCACTGAGTCAGACTAATGTCGCTAATTCTACTGTACTGCGAAACTTAACTCCTTTATTTACTACTTTGGGGGGATGGCTGCTGTTGGGGCGACGCTTTGACAACAGGTTTTTGGTGGGACTGGCGGTGGCTTTGTCCGGCGCAATTGCGATCGGAATGGACGATTTGCAAACTGCGGGAGACAATCTTGCCGGCGACTTTGCTGCTCTTTTATCGGCGATGTTTTATGCAGGAAATCTGCTAATTTCAGAACATTTGCGAACCAAGTTTCCGGCGACAACTATATTGATGTGGCGCTGTTTTATGGGCAGTATCTTGGTTTTGCCACTGGTTCTGCTTGCGGGCGATCGAGTTTTCCCTTATTCTTGGCAGGGATGGCTGACTGTAATTGCTTTGGCCGTGATTTGCCAAGCTTTCGGTCAGGGACTGCTTATCCACAGTCTCGGTAGTTTGTCGTCGGAATTTGTAGCTTTTTTCCTGCTGCTAGAACCCGTAATTACGGCGATTATGGCTTGGGTGCTGTTTTCGGAAAGTTTGAGCTTGTTTAATTGGTTTGCTTTTTCTGTGGTTTTGGCTGGAATATATTTGGGAAAATCTAGCGGTTCGGTGGCTAAAAAATGAAACCAAAAGGAAAAAATACTTAAATGACTCCAACATCAATCAGCCTCAATAGCTGGCATTACGACTTTAGTTTGCTGCCTCAATATTTGGAGGTGCTGTTTGCTAAATTGCGGATTGCTGTGGTGTTCGGCGGCGACTGCGATCGCCCCGGCTCAGTGATTTACAAAACTCACAATCCCCGCTCTTGGAAAAGTTACGAAGTAGTCGCCCGCGAGATTGCTAAAGCCTTAGCAGAAATTGGCTTTCAGCAAGTCTTTGTCATGCCTGATGACATGAATTTGCCGGAACAACTCAAACAAAAAAATATCCATTTAGTGTGGCTGAATACTGGCGGAGTCCAGGGCTACAATCCTGTTTGTCACACTCCCGCATTGTTGGAAATGTTGGGAATGCCTTATGTCGGTCACAATCCTCTAAATAGTTCAATTTTAGATAACAAACACGCTTTTAAACGGGAACTGCAATCAGTTGGAATTAAAACCGCTCCGTTTATGACTTGGCATCCTTCTCAAGGGATTTTGCAGCCTAATTTGCATCAGCGTTTTGCCATTGCTTTTGGTGACTATCAAGGGCCGTTTGTTGTTAAACCCGTATCCGGTCGCGCTTCGCTGCACGTTCATTTTGTAGACAAAATTGAGGGTTTGTCTCAGGCGGTTTCGGAAGTTCACCGCTCCACTCACAATACTGCTTTAATTGAAAAGTATTTGCCGGGACGAGAATTTTGTGTAGCGGTTTGTGGCTATGTTAAATATGCTAAAGGCGGTTTCTCTAAAAATACAAAGCCTTTTGCTTTTTCCACGATAGAGCGCGTGTTGGAGCCTGACGAACGTATCTTTACTTCTATGGATCAAAAGGCGATTACGGCAGATCGAGGACGGTTGATGGGCGGTGAGGAACCAGAACTAAAACAAAAGTTAATTGAGTTAGCTCGAACAATTTATTGGGAGTTTAGTTTGAACAGTTTGGTGCGGATTGATGTCCGAAGTGATGCTGATGGCTCGCTTTATGTTTTGGAAGCAAATCCGAAACCGGATCTGAAACATCCAGGGGAAAATGTGACGAGTTTGGTAGCTTTAGGTTTGGCGGAATACGGGATGAGTTATAACGATTTAATTTTTAGTTTACTGGCGGATAGGTTGGATTATTTGTTGACTCAGCATATCGAAATTATTCCTCATATTGTGGATTTGCTTCATTAATCGGACTTGCAGGGTGCGCTGCACCTTACCTGTAACCAAAAGGGATTTGTAAAGAAATATAAATTCTCGATCCAACCCACATTCCGCACCCCCAACTGGCACATAGACGGATTGAGGGCGTAAAAGTGAATCATCCGAGACAATAATGAG
>NZ_JAUBTT010000083.1:0-38273 GCF_036705125.1 Microcoleus sp. B7-D4 | reverse complement strand
TTTTAGCTGGCATTTTTGTAGAGATTGACTAAACTCCTTTTTTATTATACCCTATTTAAAGGTACAACAGCTTATTACCATTAAAGCAAAAAACGATATCTCGATCGGCTGTGCTACTTTCTGGTTTTGTTTAGAAACTGTTAGTAGGGATAATGGTTTCATCAAGGCTAATGGGAATAGCGGTAATGTTAGTATCATCAGCGAACAGGGTTCTATTATTTTCCAGACTCCCCGATCTATAGATACGAGTAATAGCGCTTCTGTCGGCATTCCTGGCTCTGTCAATGTACAAGCAAGAGGGAATATTACTTTAGGTGAGATATTAACCTACAGTGAAGACCCTTCACAATCTGATGGTGCAAATATCAATATTACGAGCGTAAATGGAAATATCCAGCTTGGCGAAATCAATAATTCTTCAGACGGCGGTAATAGCGGCAATATTAATCTCTCTACCAGTGGAAATATTATAACAGGTAACGTATTAAACTATGGTAAATTGCAAGGCGGAATTGTTAATTTTACTAGCACCAATGGCGGCATCACTATAGGAAAATTAAATGCAACCAGCTCTCAGGATTCAGGAAATGCTACGATTTTTCTACCGGACAATGGTGGGTCAATTACTTTGAGTGCCGATCGCAATATTACGACTGGCAATCTCACTGTAACGGCGAATCAAAACGGCGGCCCGATCGCACTTACGAGCACTGCCGGTTCCATAAATACCGGAACGATCGATGTCACGGGCGATCGCGCTGCTGGAAATATTACCATTCAAGCCAGCACCGGCATCACAACACCGACAACAGGAACCGCGATTGCAGGTGATTCTGCTAAGGGCAATGGCAGCAATGTTACTTTATCTACTGCCAGCGGTGACATTAATATAGGCGATGTTTTAGTATCGGGAGTTCGGGGCGGAAATCTTAAATTTACTAACAGCAACGGCAATATTACTACAGGTCAGTTATTGACAAGTTATGACGGTTCATCTCCCGGCATTAAAACTAACACAGGCGGCAATGTCAATCTAAATGCTGGGGGAAATATTACTACCAGCGACATCCGGGCGATCGGCAATCAAGACGGCGGCTCAATCACGTTTAAAAGCGGCGGTTCTATAGATACTACCGCCGGAATCATCAACGCGATCGGCGGCAACAACGGCGGCAATATTTCCCTCGAAGCCGCAACCAACATCAGTACGGCAGGAATTGGTAGCGCCCTATTATTAAGCGGGTTCAACGCCAATAGCGGGAATCTTCGCATTCAAAGCGGCGGTAATATCGACACAACAGCAGGCCCAATTATTACCGCTGCAGCAAATGGTAAGGGCGGAGGTATCACCATAAATGCTGGCGGAACAGTTTCGACATCTGATATTAATTCCCGCACTTTCGCTCCCAGTATTACTGTGACTGGTGGCAATATAGATGTCCAGGCAAATGACTCTATTACTGCCAGTGGCAAGATCGAAACCAACCGCAATAACATTACTTTTAACGCTCCGGTAACATTAGGTGATAACCTGTCGGTCAAAATTTTAGAGACGGGCGATATTACTTTTAAGTCTACTGTTGACGGGCCTTACAGTCTGACTGTTCAACCCGATGCCGGAAGTGTTGACTTTGGTGGTGCTGTGGGCAGTGTTGCTCCCCTCAACAGCGTCAATATTCAAGATGATATCCCCGAAAGTCCCGCTGCAATTAACATTATTACTACAAATAATATTACGACCAAAAATATTACCTCACCCGCCGGAATTTCTTTGTTTAGTGAGAACGGAGAAATCACAACTAAAAATCTTGATGCGACTTCCCCTAACACTGGTGGCAATATCGATTTGAATGCTGGAACTAATATTACTGCGGGCGATATCAATACCTCGTCTGCTGGTAATGGCGGCAGTATCTTGCTCGACGCTACCGGAAGTATTACTGTTGGTAAAATTGACTCTTCGGCAAAGGGGAATGCAGGGAATGTCACGGCTTATAACCGCAGCACTTCTGGCAATATTACTGTGAGTCAAATTGATGCTCAGAGTCAGGGCAGCGGTATCGGCGGAAATGTGGAGATTCTGATGGGAATGTTTTTTCGATCGCTCAATTCCTTCACAGACAGAAACGGCATCAATGCTAGCATTTCTACGGCTGGAAGTCCTGGAGATAGCAGCGGCGGTACTATAATTATCCGCCACGGAGGCGCAGGATTAACGCCGTTTATTGTCGGTGATTCTGCCACCAATGGAACGGCGGGTGCAATTACTAGGGGAAATTCTAATCCTATTCAAACAATTTTGCCCGATCGCGAATATCTCTATACTCACAAACAGGATGTCGATCGCATTCAAATTATTTCCGTACCGCCGCCAATAGTTGCACCCACGCCAGCAGCTACTCCCACACCCGCACCCACACCAGCAGCTACTCCAACACCCGCACCCACACCAGCAGCTACTCCAACACCCGCACCCACAGCCGCAGCTACTCCAACACCCGCACCCACAGCCGCAGCTACTCCAACACCCGCACCCACAGCCGCAGCTACTCCAAGGCCCGCACCCACACCCGCAGCTACTCCAACGCCCGCACCGACACCCGCAGCTACTCCAACGCCCGCACCGACACCAGCAGCTACTCCAACGCCTGCACCCACAGCCGCAGCTACTCCAGCGCCTTCCCCAACACCGACTCCAGCGCCCGCACCCACACCCCCACCGCAACTCCCACCACGTTTACCCCTCGCACCTTCGGCAACACCGGAAAGCTCGATCGCACCTGCCCCAACACCGGAAAGCTCGATCGCACCTTCCCCAATTCGCCAAATATTTATCCCACCTGCCCCAATTCCCCAAACTTCGATCGCACCTTCGGCAACACCCGATCCGATACCTGGTTTTCCCATCGACTTCCAACTACCTCAATTGCCCGATTCATTCGTACTGCCACCCCGCGCGCGCCCCACACAGCCCTCAACACCCACAACCCCAAACGCTGCTGCCCGCATAGCTTCGAGGCCTACCCTTCCCTCTGTTTCCCAAATCAACTCCTCCCTCGCCACTCAACCTGCGATCGCCCTTCCACCTTCAAACCCACCAAATCCCTCGCCCACAGCCCCTCTTGCCTCCGTAACCCAGCCTCTAACTCAGATTCAGCCAGCACCTGCAAGTGCGATCGTACCCGCGCCTGTAAGTGCGATCGTACCCGCGCCTGCACCCGTCCCCGCACCCGCTGTCAGCCCCAGCCAAACTCCCCAACAAAATTTAGCTTTTTTAATTGGCGATTTATTGGGTGCTGAAACTTCTTTCGAGCTAAATCCTGAAACTGGAAATACCAGAGTTGGCTTCCAACTAGACAATAATCGACAAATATCGATCGACATACCGCCCGTTGTTGAAACACCCAATCTTACCTTTATCCCAGCTTCAGAAAACCCTCCCGAAAACCCGCCGCAGCTTGGCGCTTCTTCCACCGAACAACCCGACGGATACATAGTCTTAAATCCCCCTCCCGCCGAGACGCCTCTTCCAGAACAACCTGCTGAAAACCCTACTAATTGGTTGGTAAATATTCCCCAAATCTCTCTGCCGCAAATAGAATCACCTCCCGTTAATCCAGTACCCGCACCAACACCAGCACCAGCAACAACTCCAGCGCCCGCACCAACACCAGCCCCAACTCCAACTCCTGCCCCCGCACCAGCGCCAATTCCCGCACCAGCGCCAATTCCCCCTCCGATCGCAGAAAATCCCTTACCCGCAGATATCCCAAATCTCTTTCCCTCACAAATTAGCAGATCGCTCGTCGAACAAACTTTAGACCAAGGCAATGCTAATGATGCTGTTGCCCTAATTGACCAACTCTTTGAACAAGACTACGAAAATTATTATGGGGAAAATTTCACCGATAAAAAAATCAACGTTCAATATCTGAGAGAAACTCTCAAAACAATTAAGGAGGAAACCGGGAAGCAAGCTGTAATTGTTTACGCGATCGTCCGGCTCAAAGAAGTGTCGCTAGTGTTAGTAGTTCCCGACGGCCCTCCGATTCTCAAACAAGCGCCGGTTAACAGCAAAACACTGCTAAAAACTGTGAATCTTTTTCAGGGCTATTTGGCACAGCCACAAAGTTCCCAAGATACAGCATATTTGGAAAACGCGCAGCAACTTTATCAATGGTTAATTGCACCAATATCTAAAGAATTGGAATCGTTAAATATCGATACGCTAATTTTTTCATTCGATGCAGGTTTGCGCCAACTGCCACTATCCGCTTTGCACGACGGCAAGCAATTTCTAGTAGAAAAGTACAGCCTCGGCTCAATTCCCAGTGTCAGCCTGAGTAACACAAAGTATCAAAGTTTGAAAAACGCTCAAGTTTTAGCAATGGGTGCTTCAGAGTTTCCACACACCAAGAAAGAGCGTTTGGCTGCGGTGCCGATCGAATTATCTGCGATCGCCGGGAGGAGAACAGAAACGCAAAATCAAGCAGCATTTCCCTTGTGGCAAGGCCGCTCTTTTCTCAATCAAGAATTTACCCTAGAAAACCTGAGAAAACAGCGAGAACAACAGGCATTTGGAATCGTTCACTTAGCTACTCACGCCAGTTTTCCTCAAGGCGAAAATGGAAGAAAAGAAGCTGAGATTGATTTGTGGGACAGCTCTTTGGCGCTGGATGAATTTAGGTTGGCGAAGTGGTACGATCGCCGACAAGTAGAATTATTAGTGCTGAGTGCGTGCCAAACTGCGATCGGCGACAATACAGCAGAAATGGGATTTGCTGGACTGGCCGTCCGCAGCGGTGTCAAATCAGCGGTAGCGAGTTTGTGGAAAGTTAATGATATCGGCACTTTGGCGTTGATGACCGAGTTTTATGGCAATTTGCGTTCAGCGCCAATTAAAGCTGAAGCCCTCAGAAAAGCTCAACTGGCAATGATCCACAAACAAATTGTAGTAAAAGACGGTCAATTGCGGGGAACTCAAGGCGCGATCGACATTAATCAAGCCACACAAGTAGCAAATGCAGATTTCTCTCACCCGAACTTTTGGGCCGGATTCACAATAATTGGCAGTCCTTGGTAATAGGCGATATTTGTAGGGAAACGGCACGGCGCCATGTCGGGTGCGATATCTGTAGGCAAACAACACGGCCCAGTGTCCGGCGTCCAGAGTATCCCTGACAATCAAGCATCCAGGATACCCGCCACGTGATTCATCCGTCCAGAAATAAAAAACCTGTATCCGATAAAGGAGCCCCCGAATTTATCTCGCGCAAGTCAATGCTTCAATTCTAAAATCTAAAATCTAAAATCTAAAATCTAAAATCGATTGACTACTATCTTTTTATGTCATAAATTTGCTATGAATAGCAAAACTAAACACTAGCGGGGCAAAACCTGTGGGCAAGTTTGATAAAATATTCAATTCAGAAGACCAATCCGAAGCAAGCTTGACTTTAGAAGAATCCGTAGCAGCGGTAGCACTTGTCGCAGCCGAGGCAAATTCCCCTGATACGGATGCTGATATCTTAGAAAGCATACTTTGGGAATCAGAAATATTTGCTGAATACTCGGAAGATGATATGTCAGCAATGTTTCAAAGACTCGCAGGTATTGTCGCCCAAGACGGTTTAGGAGCATTATTTAATACTGCTTGGGAATCTATGCCAGATGAGTTAGTTTTGGATACTTTTGCCATAACCGCAGCAATGTTTGTCGCAGATGGCGAAATATCTCAGAAGCACCAGGCTTTTCTCCAGGAATTCCAGCAAGCATTAGGTGTGGAAGACGAGGAAGCTGCAGAAATTATTGAGGATGTAACTGCTGCTTACTCGGAAGTGGAGGGCGAAGAGTCTGATTTCGATGCGGCATGGTACGTATCTCCTGAAGGCAATTTTAGCGTTCCCATTCCAGTTGACCAGGAACGAGGCGGTAAAATGGATGAGCAAGAAGGCTGTGTCGCATTTTCTGACGACTTTGGCGTTTTGCTGAAAATAGATTATTTCCCTGTTGCTGGTGAAGTGGAAGAAACAATCGAGTCGGTTGGCGAGGAAGCTTATCTCAAGTCTTTTCTCGACAATTTTGTTTCTCAGGCAATTCTTGCTAATGTTCCCAATTCTAAGTTACTCCACGCGGAATATTTAGAAGATGAAGAAGCTTATTTCGTGGTTTTAGATTTGCCGACGGGTGCAACTATCAGCGTGCAAGAAAACGATGGCCCTCTGACTCGGTTGGATGCTTACCGGGGACTTATGGCTTTTATTGCTGACGATTTTTGCTACACGGTAAGCTGTCAGCGCATTTATCAGGAGGGGGATGAATTGGGTTCCCTGGAGTCTGAAGTTGAGGGAATTATGAACAAGATTTTTGGGTTTATTGAGACAATCGAATTCGGGCCGATCGAATAAAGAGGACTTATACCTTTTTCGATTAAAGAATTGGGACTGGTGCGATCGATTGACCGTAAGAACCCGGTAGGGGCGGGTTTTTGAGATTGTCAATTATTGGCGGGTATTGTTGGTGAACCCGCCCCTACCATATTAATGGTAATTGATAGGACATGATATTACAGGTTTTTTTGCAATAAAATAGTGCGATCGACAACAGGGTTTTTTGACCAATTCTCGATCGCACTTCCAGATACATTCAGTCAACCACAGTCGAGAGGTAGCAGCAATTAGCCGCCATTTTCGACTAATTAGTAGTCTGAGCTTCCACCAATCTTTGCTTGAGTTCTTCCAGAGCACTCGCCCAGCGCGGATCTGGCTGCACTGAGCCGGAATCAGGGCTCGACACCGTTGCTGCTGACTGATTGCGGCGAGACTTGTTGTTGTCACCCCGACGGCGATTGCTTTTGCTGGAACCGCCTCCACCTTGGCTAGGGGGAGCCGAGCGCTGCTGTTGCTGTGGCGCAGGCACAGGCATTGGCACAGACGGCGATGCCGACACCAACTGCGGTGACTGCTGCGACTGCTGCTGATCGTCTTCGCCCTTCTCAGATTTACCCTTAGAGCGGGGCAATGCCTTCTCTATTTTCAGCGGGTTTTCTTTGAACATCAAGCCGTTATATTTCTCAATAACTTGGTCGGCTTGTTCGTCGGTTAGCACCGTCACAAAACCGAATCCTCTGCATTTTCCAGTTTTGCGGTCTGTAATTACCTTGGTGGTAACAGATTCGCCCTCCGGTGCAAAAACTTCTTGCAATTCTTGGCGATCGAGTTCCTTCGGTAGATTGCCAACATAAAGACGAATAGACATGAAAAATTCCTCCCGACTTGGATTTTAATTAATTTGCTCGAACAGAATTACCTGAACTCAACTGAATATTGACTTCAGGCAAACACCACATAACCCGAAAATTGGCGCATTCCTCCCACCAACCTTGACAGCTCCCCCACCTTTTAGAACAAAAAGATGATTTACTCTGATAAGGCCGGAACTTAACCGCCGATGCAGAGAGCTTTTAAATCTCAGGTTGTTGTGTAAACTTTTAGTCATCACTCAAATGTTTAGGCTATTGGCTATTCTGTATTACTTGCTTCCGGTTTTGATTCAGAATGTTTATAGCCAGCGCCGTCTAGAAATTTATGTCCAAGGATGTGTCAATTGCAAGCGATCGGAATGCCAATATTCAGTTTAATACAGTGATGGATAAAATGGCTAACATTTTTTCAGCCAGTAATCTTACCTCGCTCCTCATCTCGCTCCTAATGCTGAGAACTACTCACTTACCCGCTATCCCTTAAATCAGGCCCGGCAGAGTCCGAGCATTCTTTAAAGGTATCACAGCCTTGGTAACAGAGCTAGTTATTTAGGAAGATTTCAGTCTGAATTTAACGGAAACCACATCTGAATCACTTTTGAGAATTCATCCGGCACAGCAAAAATAGCGATCGAAAAAAAACAGCCGACAAGCGGCTGGCTGTACTTGCTGTGTTGGGATGTTGACAATTTTTACGCAATGCCTTAAGGGATTTTAGCCAACTGAAGTTATCGCGCTATTTGGTTCAATCCAATTCATGTAAACTAATGTAACAGGCTGCGGGCAAAAAAGCAACTTTTCTTTACGAAGGAAGTTCGGCAACGGATTTTGTAACGGATGTAACGGATGTAACGGATGTAACGGATAGACTGTAGGGTGCGTAGGGAGAAACTCCAGAATCCGATCGCCAATCCCCTGTTTAACTCAACACCGATCGAGGCTGCGCGTTGAGATCGATTCACCTGAGATGTTGCACCTTTCTCAATAAGCTTTTTATGAACAGGCAAGATGCCTGTTCCACAAAGAGTGAATTTTCTTGTGGAACAGGCATCTTGCCTGTTCCTGAGAAAGGTGCAAGATGTGAGATTCACCCCACAATCGGACAACTATTCCTCACCTTGGGCCCTGGATAATGATGTATGCGCCCCAAAAAGCAGCAGCAAAGGCCAAAACCGCAGACCAAATCGGATGTCCGCTGTCACTAACCCTCCCTCCTTGACTGCGGAGACTTTCAAGGTCGATCGCCACAGTAGCACCCCGGCGCAGCCAACCAGTCGCCACAACAGATGTTCCGATCAAATCGCTGGGGCGAGTAGTCTCTTTGAACAAAAATGGCCACAAAGAGCCAATGTAGCCAAACCTCGAAACATAGTGCAACCTCACCAACCCTGTCGCCGTTTGCAAAATCAAATCTTGTCCCAGCCAATTACTCATACCCGATCGACCCAAAAGTTGCCCTTCCAGCCGCACCGGTTCAGCATCCAGCGGCAAACTCTCAGGATTTGACAAAATTTCCGGCAAACTCGGCGAAGCGGTTTCTCGCGGTATAATATCCGGGAAGAAATAATTGATCCGCATCAAAGTACCGATGCTAAATCCGATCGGCAAACAGCCCCAAAGAATAGATCGATCGCCCCAAAGCCAATCCAACTGCCAAATACTCGTCCTCGAAAAAATCCCCCCAATCAGCCAAAGCACCCCGACTATCGCCAAACTCATCGGAATCCCAAAAAACGGCGCACCCTGTAAAAATAGTTTTGAGTCTTTAAATTCGAGTATTGACTTAAACACAGACAATTTTCCTTTCCGGGGCTGTTCTGGCACTCCCGCGTTTGCCAAATCTAACTCTGTCTCCAGTTGCCAGAATTGAGCATAAAGAGCCAACAGCTTCAAACGCTCTCCCAGCAAAGGATGCGCGCGATTAACCGTCAACCAATTGCGCTCGCGATTGCTGACATCCCACAGCAAAATCTGTTCTAGCGGCGCGTGTAATGCAGCAGAACCAAGGGTTACAGCTTGTCCAACACCTACGGGTAACAATAGATCGAAACTTTCGAGGAAAAAGCTAGTTTGTTTTTGCTGTTCGATATTATCAGCAATGCCGATCGCAATTTTACCCAGTGCCCGCGTCAAACCGTTAGGATTACCCGTAATTTCCGCAGCAGTGCGATCGCTAAAATACACTCTGCGGCGCGACAGCCACAACATCGGCCAGCGCAACAACTTATAAATCCCATAACTGGTAGCAGAAATTGCAGCGGCCACAAATTTGACAGCAGAACGAAAAAACTCGATCGTCATTAAATCACACAACCGCTCTTGCCAGTGCGCCACCTGCCAATAGATCAAGTAAGGAATCTGAATCACCAGCAGCGCCAGCGACATCGGCGCAAAATCCCAGTGATAGATATGGCCCAACTCGCGCGCGAAAATAGTGGCAATTTCCTCATCCGTCAACTGTTCCAACAGCCCCCGACTCACAGCAATCCGAGCAAAACGGGGCAAACAGCCGTAACTGAAAGCTACAGGAACATTCAGCGGCAAGAGTTTCAACACCGGCACCGGCATATTTTGCTTCGTACAATAACTTCGCAGTACCCGACTAGCTTCTTTGCTGTGCTTGGATAAAACTGACCCGCGCAGAGTTTCGATGCCGCAAAACAGTTTCAGCAGCGCGTCTATCAGCCAGGGAGACGAGGCCAAAAGCAATCCAAACACCATCTGAACAAACGGAGTTGGATCGCGGTAAAAAAGCTGAATCGGCGCGAAAATAGGCAGTCTACTGAATATGTAAAGCTGAACCAACAGAGAATTAGTGTTTGTCAGCAGGAATTGCAGGACAAACCGGGCGAGGAAAAATAGGGCGATCGCACTTGCAACGGCTTGCAGCCGAAACTCCAGCAACTTCAGCGGTTTGAGCGGGCGCGGGCTTTTCGCGCGCCCTGCTTCGCGCCAAGTGAGTTGGTAAGTATCTGGGCTGGCGACTCCGGGGATATCTGTTGGGGAAGCGGAACTATTTTCGCCACTAATTTCTGCGGTATCCGGTGCGGTTTCTGTAGGGGCGGTGCCCCCGTGCCCGCCCTCTGATGTCGGGCGAATCGGCGGTGTGGGGGGTGGATGTGGCGGGGAAATCGGTTGCGATTTGGCGTTCCCAGGCTCTACAGCCGGCTCTAAAGGTAAAAATCCTGTTTTTTTATCGGCGGTCGGTAGATCGCCCCCAGGCGTTTTTTCCGGCGATTTTGTTCCGGCATCAAAGGCGACAAAGCCTGTTTCGGGGGGAGTTTCTGCGGATTTTGGTTGATTTTCCGGTGGTTTTGGGGGGCGAGGGGGGGTTAATTCTGTTAAAGCGCGATCGGCCCAAGTTTTGACTTGAGGGTTGGGACTTTTGGCGAGGGAAGAGCACAGGGCGATCGCCTTTTTCAGATTACCGGTTGCTTTGTACGCACCCACCAACCCCATCTGCGCGCGGATTCCCGACGGCTGATTAGCTGCGGTTTGGGTAAGGGATTCTAAAAGGGCGATCGCGGTGGGGTAATCCTGCTGTTTCAAAGCTGCTAGCCCAGCCTCTAGAGACTGTTTTGCAGATGAATCCGCCGGATTTGGATTAGTGGGAGGTGCCATGACTGTGCTTTCGCTAGCGTCCTTTCTAAGATAGCTTGGGTGGTCGATCGATAGCTGTTATAACACAACTCTATTTTGCTGTCATTAGTTGCAACTTTTGCCGCAAGGTACTTAAATAATTTCACTAAAATTATTTGTTTCTGAGATATTGCACGATCGCCACGATCCGGCAGGGGTTTAAACCCCTGCCTCAAAGCTAAAGTCCTCTAAAAGAGGACTGAAGAATTATGTCAATTTGTGGTTAAATACTTCCTTGCTCTTTTAGTCTCGCGTTGCGCGGACTTTGTTTGTGTAGACGCGATTTCAATCGCCAGGTTTTAATCTCTATTTTTTGATGCTAAAATTGAAAACAGTAGCTAAAGGAAAAATGCCATGTCAGAACAAGACATCGCTAAGATAATTACTATCGAACCGGGTAAGCGAGGTGGTAAACCTTGTATTCGAGGTATGAGAATTACGGTTTATGACGTGTTGGAATATCTCGCTTCTGGGATGACTTATCAAGAAATCCTAGAGGATTTTCCCTATCTCACGCAACAGGATATTTTAGCTTGCTTGAGTTTCGCTGCGAAACGAGAGCAGTTTATGTTAGTTGTTGGGTGATGAAACTACTAAAGAAACCGGGTTTTTAGCCGAATCTACGAATCACAACGAATATTATCTAAAAAACCCGGTTTCTAGGCCCATACCTCAGCCCTAAGAATTGACGCTTAAGTTGACGGCGCATAATTCTTGCTCTTTTCCGATTCTAAGTATTGCTTGTAAGCCACTTCATCGCCACCAAAAGAATCGATCGATACCTGTCGTTTCGGCATCGATTTCAGAGGAGCAGCGATCGGGTTGTACCGACAGTAACACATCACAATTACGTCATACTCGCTCATCGGAGTTGGAATATCAGGCGTGTATGTTTGCACCCGCACAACTTCCCAATCGCTGACGCGATAATGAGTATTGTGCGCGTGCTCGTTTGGATCGTGTTCTGACTCCACCCGCACAAATTCTACAGGGCGATATCCCGGTTCAGGAATCGGTTCCTCAGAAGAATCCCAGTTTTCTGCAATGATAAAAGTTAGAGCTTGGCTGTGTTGGAGTTTTCTCTGTCTCCAGCCTTCATCTTCACCTGACTCAGCCTGAAAAATAATGTATTTTTGCATCACTCT
This sequence comes from Microcoleus sp. B7-D4, assembly GCF_036705125.1. Lineage (NCBI taxonomy): Bacteria > Bacillati > Cyanobacteriota > Cyanophyceae > Oscillatoriales > Microcoleaceae > Microcoleus > Microcoleus sp. B7-D4. The sequence goes on along the minus strand of NZ_JAUBTT010000083.1, from coordinate 26,228 downwards.
TCCTCCTTTTCTTCGATATAGTTGGGAAATTTTGTTTTCCCTTTGAACACGCAATCAACTTCAAAAATGTACTTATTTTCGATTTCCTCAATGTCGATTAGTTTCCAGCCATACTTCTTTTGCATATCCCGGCATTTCTGCGGGTTGGTGGCGCTGTGTCGGGATATCTCCTGCTCTGAATCGTAGCGCAGCCACCTATTGAGAGCGTTATTTGTGATTATTAATATAGCTATTTTGTTGGCTCTACAACATTGGAGAAGTCGTCTTGACGCGGTGTTTGCGGCACTGCGTCAAGGCGCATCTTTAGAGTTGATTTATTTTATGATAAGACCACATCATGCTTTAATACCCTCTTTATTCCAAGGCTTTCACTGTTGTAGGATTGACGGACTCCGACCAAAGAAACCGGGTTTTTGGCCGAATCTACGCATCACAACCAACTATTCTGGAAAAAACCCGGTTTCTAGCCACCCGTGCGTCAGTCCTCAAAGAAACCGGGTTTTTGGCCGAATCTACGCATCACAACGAAGTATTCGGGAAAAAACCCGGTTTCTGGCCATCCATGCTTAAGCCCTAATAAGAACTTAACCTTGCAGCTTACCGCCCAGATTTTCTCGGCGGTGCACTGTCAGCCCGCTTCCGACGGATCAGCACGCTCATCACCTGCTTCGGATTAGCGGCACGCTGTACGGGACTCCAATCGCCCACTTCTGCAAATCCCAGCCGGTACAAAGTCAGTATGGTTTCCCTGACACCCTTGGGCGAACCGACAACCGTTAACAGCACCACTTCCTGTTCGCATACTGCTGCTGAGTCGTCATTTGGGCATTGGGATTTGTTGTCGTCAGGCACGAATTCCTGTGACATAATATGTTCTCCTGGTTTTGGGTTTTCTAGAAAAACCCAAAAACCCAGCCGCCCCGCATTTCAAGACATAGCAGGGCGGCTACAGAGAATGTTAAGATTCTCGGAGCCTCCAGACTGCTGATTCCAGTTTGGCGGTTATGCTGTCCATTGCTGCTACCAACAGCTTTGGGCAGTGCAACTAGATTTTTGGGCGACGCGGGCTGCCTCCTCTACAAGCAAAGCAACCTCTCACTTCAAAGCGTAGCCGCAGATGGGGGCCGCCGTCAATCCATTTTGGATTTTAGATTTTGGATTTTGGATTGACAATCGGGATTGAGAGGTTTTGGGCCGGGCTGAGGATTTAGATTTGACGCACCTTACTCGATTAAGCAGGCGGGATTGAGTACAGGGCAGTGCCTTTTTCCTACAAATCTTACAATAAATATCATTGGTAGGGACACAACACTGTTGTGTCCTTTGTCTGTGGTAATGACGGTTTTTGTTAATAACAATCCCGATTTTTTAGAGGATGCGGCAGTGCCCATTGGTGTCAATTTAACGTTAAACCCGCACTTCGAGAGTCCGACAGTCCGACAGGGGTTGAAACCCCTGTCTCAAAGCGAAAGTCCTCTAAAGAGGACTGAGAAAAATACTTTTAAACTCATTAGTCCTCTTTAGAGGACTTTCACTATTAGCCAGGGAATTCATTCCCTGGCGGACTGGCGGACTAAGAGATTAAGTTGACACTAATGGGCAATGCCGTTTCCCTACAAACCAACTATCCCCCTCACTCCTCGCTAACAGCCAAACCAGAAACCACAGGGGCGATCGCATTTAACTTCAACACAGGATGATCCCCTTCCACTTGTCGGCAATTCCACTCATTCCTAAACAGCAAAACCGGCCTTCCCCAAGTATCTTTCACCGTCACCGTATTAAACAGCCGCCCAACTTTTTCCAGCGCCTGCCAACCGCCGTCAACCCAACGAGCTACACTGTAAGGCAACATATCGATCGTCGTTTCCACATTATATTCCGACTGCATTCTGAACTGCACAACTTCAAATTGCAACTGTCCGACAGCCGCCAAAATTGGCTCGCGTTTCGACTCATCAACCGAGTACATAATTTGCACTGCGCCTTCTTCCTGCAACTCAGAAACGCCTTTGCGGAACTGCTTAAACTTAGAAGGATTGGGATTTCTCAAAAAAGCAAAAAGTTCAGGAGAAAAACAGGGAATCCCTTCATATTCCAGTTTTTGCCCGGTGTAAATAGTATCCCCGATCGCAAATACACCCGGATTGTTCAAACCGATCACATCGCCCGGATACGCAACCTCGATCGACTCGCGATCCTGAGCAAATAACTTTTGAGGCCTTGACAAACGCACCGTTTTACCACTGCGAGCGTGAGTCACGTTCATGTCCTTTTCAAACTTGCCCGTACAAACCCGAATAAACGCCACGCGATCGCGGTGTCTTGGGTCCATATTCGCTTGCAATTTAAACACAAACCCGGTAAAATCTTCATAAGTTGGGGGCAAATCTCCGGCGCTGCTCTTGCGGGCGATCGGCTTCATAGCGTAATCTAAAAACGCATCTAAAAACAGTTCTACCCCAAAATTGCTCATCGCGCTGCCAAAGAAAACTGGTGTCATTTTTCCAGCCCGAACCAAGTCTAAATCGAGTTCAGTTCCCAACTCATCCAGCAGTTCCAACTCTTCTTTGAGCTGATAGTAAAGGTCTTGTTCCAACAAATCTTCAATGCGCGGATCGCCCAATTCGATGACGGTATCAACAGCAGCACGAGAACCGTGTTTAGCCCGCTCGAATAAGTGAATTTTGCGCGCCCTGCGATCGAAAACACCTTTAAAACGATCGCCCGTACCTATGGGCCAATTTACCGGATAAGTCTGCAACCCCAATTCCTTCTCAATTTCGTCCAACAAATCCAAAGGTTCTCTGCTAGGGCGATCGAGCTTATTAAAGAAAGTAAAAATAGGCAGACTTCGCAGCTTACAAACTTCAAATAACTTCCGAGTTTGCGGTTCCAAACCCTTAGCAGCATCCTCAAGCATCACTGCATTGTCAGCCGCCGCCAGAGTTCGATAAGTATCTTCGCTAAAATCTTGGTGTCCCGGAGTATCGAGCAGATTAATGTGATATTTTTTATACTCAAACTGCAAAACAGTAGAAGTAATAGAAATTCCCCGCTGCTGTTCCATCGCCATCCAGTCAGACGTAGCGTGTCGCTGAGCCCGCCGCGCTTTCACAGAACCTGCTTCGTGAATTGCACCTCCGTACAGCAGCAGCTTTTCTGTCAAAGTAGTTTTTCCCGCGTCGGGGTGCGAGATAATAGCAAAGTTGCGCCGGCGCTCAACAGCAGTTAGCAGTTCAGTTTCGAGTTCTGTTGTCATCAAAAAAAATCCGTAAGTGGGAACTCAGTCCCTTTAGGGCTGAGAGGGAAACGGCTCGGCGGTTTCAACCGCCGTGAATCTTTCCATTACAGGGGGATTGCTTAATTCGGTGTACTTTTGTAATGTACTTTCAGTGGGACAATTACCACCTCAAACCTCGCAACCCGCTCACGCATAATGTTTGCTCTTTCGAGCCTCCCTTTCGGGGTAATGTTCGCCTCGCCAAGGTTATAAGAGCTTGTTAGGCTTGCAACACTGTTTCAGTGACCTTAAAACTGTTTAATTGCAAGCGACAGAGCAGGGAACTGGCGTCGCATTCGCCTGGTGTCGTGACTCAAATAACGTAGTCAATTAAGACTTAGGCTGGTCAGTACAGCTTGCTTGATTACTTTTACAAGCTCAGTCCCTTTAGGGCTGGGTTACTGACCACAAATTAGGTAGGGGAATCATCACCCGATCGCCATTATAGCCTGTGCTACAGTTGCTATTAAAGGTAAAATTATCAATAAAGTCAAGGAACAAAAATAATATGTACGACTCCGACAAGCGAAAGCTGCTATCACTGGTGTGCCACGGGGCGATTTTTTTCAGCACGTTACTGTTCTCGATCGGAGCGCCGATCGCTGTATTGTTAGTATCAGATGACCCCGTTGTCAAAGAAAACGCCACAGAAGCCATCAATTTTCACTTTAATGTATGGCTGTACGCTCTGATTCTGGTGCCGCTATCTTTTTTGACATTGGGTTTGGCTGGCTTAATCGGTTTCGTACTACACTGGGGACTGACAATAATGGCTATTCTCCACATTTTGCAAGATCCTAACCAACCTTACCGCTACCCTTTTATTTTCCGAATAGTTTAGACAACGAATCGCGCTTCACTATCTATTTCAAAAACCCGATTTTTTGAAAAAACCGGGTTTTTAATTATTTTATAACTCAAGACGCTTGGGTTAGTGCTAAAAAAACAGATCGTGCGTAGGTTGGGCACGAGTGAACGAACCCTCCGTTTTACTCCGCCCAACATTTTCGCTATAATTTTCCACGGGCCCAAGCGTATTGAATTATCGAAAGCTTTTTAACCATTCATATTTGGCGTTACCATAGGCTTCTCTTGCCAGCAATCCGTCTGCACCGCGTCTGGATCGCTATAATCGCCATCGCGATAATATCTTTGAGTAAGTGTGCTTTACTTCTTTCTATTCTTGGGCCCTTCAAACTGGCAAAATGTTCTAAAAAACTGGCATTTCAAATATTCATTGAAGACCAGGAATCTGTTTGTTTTTGTTGGAAACTTACAGCTTTACTAAAACCTATTGCCCTTGATATTCCCACTAAAATACAACAAAATACATTGAAATTTAGTCGGATTTAACTGTAGCATATTTTGCGTTAAAGTTAAGATGCGTTTAGCCTGCGCCGGGAGGGTGACATAATGTCTAAGGCTCCATCTAACAATAGTCCGGACAGTTTTCAATCACTAACGGCAGAATGCGGGTTTCAACCTTCTCAGTGAGGTCAAATGCTAACGGTAGAATGAGGGTTTCAGCCTCGGTCTCAAAAACTGTCCGGAGTATTGATCTAAGGAATGAGAATTAAATAACTTACACAAGTTTGTGGGGAGTAGGGGATGGGCGTCCCGCCCGCCCTTTTTGGACGGGCGGGACGCCCATCCCACCATAACAATTAAAATTGTAAGTTATTTAATTCGCGATCCTAAATACGTGACTCGATATGCCGAAGTATCGCCATTTGTAGTGAGCAAGGCTTCATATTGCTCCCAGTTAACGCGATCGGTAATGTAGTGGCATTCAGGATCTTGGCGTTGGATCCCTTGTTGGTCAAGTAGCGCGTTGAGCTCGCTTGTGAACATTAGTATTACCTGCTTTAGGTGGTCTTCATTCTAATTTACTGAAGGCGATCGCACAAATGTCTATCCTCCTCCTTCACATCGGCATTTGTTCGCAAATAATCGCGCACGCGATCGCAACCATCAGCCAACAAATCCACTTTCAAAACTCGCTCCACATTCCACAAAATCAGCGTATTATCCTCACCGACAGAAGCCACAAACGATCCATCCCCACTATACGCTACCCCCCGAATCGCCGCAGAATTACCTCGGATCGTCGTTAATTCCGTACCGTCAAGCTTCCAAAACTTCAGCGTATTGTCTACACTACCAGAAGCAATAATATTACCATCCGGGCTAAACGCCACCCCCCATACCGCGGCCAGATGACCTTCGAGAGTTCTCAGTAACTTACCATCCACAGTCCAAAGCTTAATCGTATTGTCCCCGCTGCCAGAAGCCAGAAATTTACCGTCAGGGCTAAACGCCACCCTCCACACAGCAGCAGTATGACCTTGAAAAGTTCGTAGGGGCAGTGCCCCCGTGCCTGCCCCATCCAGCTTCCACAACTTCACAGTACCATCCCCTCCTGCCGAGGCAATTAGCTGACCGTCAGGGCTAAATACCACCTGCCAAATAGGAGCATGATGTCCTGTCATAATAGTATGCAATAAAGTACCGTCGGGCCGCCAAAGCTTGATAGTATTATCTTGACTTCCAGAAGCAAGAATTTGACCGTCAGGACTGAAAGCCAATGCAAAAACCGTAGTATTATGACCTACCAAAGTTGCGATCGCTTTTCCGTTTCGAGTCCAGATATTCACCTTATTATCATTTCTGCCAGAAGCAATTAACTTGCCATCGCCACTCATGGCAACAGCATAAATCGCAGCGTTTTCTACAGTGAAAGTCCTCAACAATTTACCTTGCCGACTCCAAAGCTTAGTCGTGCCATCCTCGCTGCCTGTAGCAATTGTAGAACTATCCGAACTCAGTGCGATCGCCCAAATCCCGGCTTTATGTGCAGTAATCATCGTCCGCAATGGATTTTGACGCCACAGCCGCACCGTATTTTCTGCACCCGCCGAAGCAATAAAACTGCCGTCTGGGCTCCAAGCTATCCCCCAAATCCCAGCAGTGTGACCTCTCAATGTCGTCCATTCTGTTCCGTCAACATTCCAGAGTTTTACAGTTTGATCGCGACTTGCAGAAGCAAGAGTCTGACCATCTGGACTGAAAACAACTCCCGATACTACAGCAGAATGACCTTCAAGCGTTCGTAGGGGCAGCGCCCCCGTGCCTGGCCCATTAACTGTCCAGAGTTTCACCGTTTTGTCTCCACTTGCTGAAGCCACAATCTGACCGTCTGGACTAAACGCCGCTGCAGATACCACAGAAGTATGACCCCGGAAAGTTCGTAGGGGCAGTGCCCCCGTGCCTGCCCCGTCTTTGTTCCAGAGTTTCAGCGTTTTGTCTCCACTTGCCGTAACAATAGTCTGACCGTCTGGACTGAAAGCCACTGAGGTTACCCCAGCAGTATGACCCTGGAGAGTTCGTAGGGGCAGTGCCCCCGTGCCTGCCCCGTCTTTGTTCCAGAGTTTCACCGTTTTGTCCATGCTGGCAGAGGCAATTGTTTGACCGTCGGGACTAAACGCCACTGTCCAGATACCAGCAGTATGACCCTGAAAAGTTCGTAGGGGCAGTGCCCCCGTGCCTGCCCTATCGAGTTTCCAAAGTTTTACAGTTCCATCATCACTTCCAGAAGCAATAAACTGACCGTCCGGGCTAAATTTGACAGACCGAACGATCGCCTGATGACCTTTGAGTGTTGCTATTTCCGTTCCGTCCCGCCGCCACAGTTTAATAGTTTTATCCACACTTGTTGAAGCAATAAACTTACTGTCCCGACTAATATCAATTCCAATAGCAGCCGCTTTATGTCCCGATAAACGGTTGTATTCAACCCCTTCATAAACCGCTTGACGCAATACATCGATCACTCGATGTTCAATATTTTTATCTTTATTGCCTAAGTTTTGTAGTCGGCGCTTAGCTTTAATTGCTTCTATTAGTGCATCCAATCGGCGATTAGAGGCAAACAGTCCCTCCGAGGAAGAAACCAGCGCTTCAATTTCACTCATCCGAGCTTCGCGCTCACTAATGACGGCTCGGCGATACTGAAAATAACTTGTTACTCCTAAAGCACCGGCAAGCAGCAGTGCAATACTAACAGAAAATAGTAAGCGCCTCTGTCGTTTCGCTGCTTTTTTTTCTTGAATTAATCGCATTTGTTCCTCGGCCAGCCGCGCTTCCACTTCTTTGGTGCGTTCTGCTTCTAAAGCTTGTTGAACTTCTCGCCTATCTAGTTCGGCACTAGCAGCTAAGAACTGATAGTCAAGGTTACTCAAGCTTTTTTCCTGCGCCCAGATTTGACCATCTTTTAAGGCTTGTCCCCGCAAAAGTCGGGAAAAATCTGTTTGTTGTGAAGCAACCCAAGCATCGAAGGTTTGCGAGTAGGGGCGCAGTTGCCCTAATTGCTTCTCTACCCATTCGAGGTTAAAAACTTCAGCATAAATCCTGTTTCTCACCTGTAAATAACCATTATTTTTGACCACTAATCCCGATAATAATAGTTCAATTTGTTCTGGTGAGTCATCAGTTGATACCCCTCCGGCTATTTGGCTCAAAGGTAGAAATCTTTCATTTCCTTGTAGGGGCAATTCTCCTGTAGTTGCCCTATAAAGATTTGGGTCAGGCACGGGAGTGCTGCCCCTATAGTCCTCTTCAAAGCCCCACAATGAAACAGATCCGCTGGCTAAAGGGGGGTTAGATTGTAAAATTTGCTGGTAGATGCCGAGTAATCTGCCCGCGCGTTGTTCGTTGCGAATAATCCGCTCCTTTATGGTTTTTAAATGTTCCGGCTCATCCTGAGATTCCCAGTTATTAATGATATTTTCTCGCACTAAACGATCTACCCAAAACTCTTCTGTTCCTGCTGGAATTGTTACTACTTTTTGCGGTGTAGTTTTAGTTGCTATGTAGGCTAAATAGCACAGTTTTTGCGTAAGAAATGGCTGCCCTGAAGTCCAAGCCAAAATCTGTTGGATAATAGCTTGATAATTATTGACTACACTTGCTAATCCCGCCGCTAATGGCTGGGCTTCTTCTAGTTCAAAACCTCGTAAATTTATGGCTCGCCCAATATTAAAAGGAGTTCGTTTTTTATCAACAATTAAATCGCTAGGTGTTGCTACTCCAAATATTGCAAAACTAATACGATTATATGCTGGATTAATTGAGCGTTGATTATAGCAAAAGCGAATTAGGGCAAAAAAATCATCGACAGGGAACTCTAGACTGAGAACACTGTCAATTTCATCAATAAATATAATAATTTTTTTGTCAGGAAACTTGGATAACAAAATATCTTCAATAAAATGACTCAATCTTTGCAGGAATGATAAATCTTCTTCATCACGCCACCAGGTTTTTAGGTTAACTTGCCCTAAAAGATTGAAGCCGCGCCACAGTTCACCAATCATCCCTTTATACCACTGTAAAGGAGTGATATTTTCACTGCCGATGCGGGTCATGTCGATCGTGCTGCATAGAAATCCCTCAGCTTGCAATCGGTGTAAGGTGCGGACTAATAGAGAAGATTTTCCCATTTGCCGCGAATTGAGTACATAACAAAATTCGCCGGCTTTTAAGGCTTCATAGAGTTCGGAATCTGCTTGTCTTACTACGTAGGTAGGCGCATTATTGGCAAGGCTGCCGCCGATTTGGTATTGGTAATTATTCATGTTTGTGAGTTCAGGGTTTTTGAGATTTTAACGATCGCCCACGGCATCGCACAGATGCCTATCCTCCTCCTTCACATCGGCATTTGTTCGCAGGTAATCTCGCACCCAGTCGCAACCAAACACCAGCGGGTCTGTATTGAGAATGCGCTTCACATCCCACAAAATCGCCGTTTGGTCATGGCTTGCCGAGACAAGGAAAGTGCCGTCGGGACTAAAGGAAACTCCTGTCACCACACCTGTATGCCCCGTGAGTGTCGTCAGCAAGATGCCATTTTTGTTCCAGAGTTTCACCGTGTTATCCAGACTTGCCGTAGCGACGATTTCACCATCCGGGCTAAAGGAAACTCCCACCACTCCCTCTGTGTGGCCTTTGAGCGTTCGCAGGAGCACTGCTTTCTGAGGAACTGAGGTATCTGAGGGATCTAATTTCCAGAGTTTGGCAGTGCCATCTGTACAGGCTGAAGCTAGAGTCTTGCCATCGGGACTGAAACTGACCCCCGTAGTCACAGCCTGATGGGCATCAATCGCCTGCAACAAAGTGCCATCGGTCTTCCAGATAGAAATAGTACCGCTGCTACCGACGGCGGCTAAAGCTTTTCCATCAGGGCTAAAGGCCACACTCCAGAAGGCGCTGCCATCTAGCTTCAGAGTTCGCAGTAACACACCGTCTGGCTGCCAGAGTTTTACCGTGCCGTCCATACTTGCGCTGGCAATAATTTTACCGTCAGGACTCCAAGTAATTCCGTAAACGATTCCGTTGTGGGCGTTGATTTCTCTGAGGAATCTGCCATCCTTGTGCCAGAGTTTAACTGTTTTTTCTGCCCCCACTGCAATGACTTGACCATCAGGACTGAATGCCACATCCCAAAGCCCTCCTGTACCCTCCTTAAGCGTCCGTAGGGGCAGTGCCCCCGTGCCTGCCCCATCGAGACGCCAAAGTTTCACCGTGCCGTCTGTACTGGCAGTGGCGACGATTTTACCGTCAGGAGCGAAAGCAGCTTTATAAACAGCAGCGTCGTGACCTGGCAGGGGCAAGAAAAAAATGTTTTTCGGCTGCCAAAGTTTGACAGCATTTCCTACACCCAGCGAAGCAATTGATTTGCCGTCAGGACTGACATGAATATCCCACACGGCACCGCGATGCCCTGCAAAAGTTCTCAGCTCTTTGCCGTCTTTACTCCAAAATTTGATTGTTCGATCGTCGCTGGCTGAGGCGATAATCTGACCGTCGGGACTGAAATCTAGACCCTGAACGCCAGATGCGTGACCCTTAAGGGTTCCTAGGGGCTGTAACTCTTCGTCTGACGGGGCATGGGATCGCCAAAGTTTAACAGTTTTATCCATGCTGGCGGAGGCAAATATCTCGCCGTCAGGACTAAACTTGACCTCCCAAATGGCAGCGCTATGGCCTTGAAACGTTCGCAGTACAGTTACTGCGTCCCAGAATAAGCCGTTTTTTTTCCACAATCGGATCGTGCCCTCCGCACTTGCGCTAACGAGCATTTCCCCGTCGGGGCTAAAGCTCAGGCTCCTCACCGCATCGGTGCGATCGAGAATGGTTAATAAATTGCCGTTTTTGTCCCAGAGTTTAACGGTGTTATTCTCACCGGATGCAGCTAAAGTCTCGCTATCTGGGCTGAACGCCACACCGCTTAACTCGTTACTGTGTCCCTCAAGGCTGTGCAGGAGTGTGGGGCCCGCCCAAGACGTTCCCTCTTGCTGCCAAACTTTAACTGTGCCATCTCCACAGATGCAAGCGAGGAGTTTGCTGTCGAGGCTAAAAGCCATCCTCCATACCATACTCTTGTGGGGAAGAGTCGCAATCAGGGTGCCATCTCGCTGCCAGAGTTTGACCTCGTTAGCTGTACTTGAGGAGGCAATTGTCTGAGCGTCGGGACTGATTGCTAATCTATACAGTGTCGCCTGATGTCCTGACAAGCGGTTGAACTCCGAAGCTCCATAAACTGCCTGCTCTAGTAATAATTGCACGCGATTTTCTAGTTCGGGATTTGCGCTGCCGAGTTGTTGCAGTTTACGCTTGGCTTTGATGGCGGCAATGAGGCTGTCTAATTTTTGCTCTAAGGTGAAGAGGGCTTCGGAGGAGGTGGCGATCGCTTCTACCTCACTTATGGTTGCGTGGCGATATTGCCAAAAAGCTGCTGTTCCGAGAAAGAGGGCGATCGCTAATGCTAAAGAGAGTGCAGCAATAAACCACTTTTGCCGTCTGGCATTTTTTTCGACTTCTTTTAACCTTTCTGCTTCTAAGGTTAGTTGCATTTCTTGCTTGTCGAGTTCGGCGCTAGCTGCTAAAAACTGATAGTCTAAATCGCTCAAACTTTTTCCCTGCATCCAGATTTGAGCATCTTTTAAGGCTTGTCCCCTCAAAAGGCGCGAATCATCTGTTTGTTTGGCAGCGTTCCAAGCATCGAAAGATTGGGAGTAAGGACGCAGTTGCCCTAATTTTTTCTCAACCCATTCTATATTAAATACTTCTTGATAAATTCGGTTTTTTACCTGCAAATAGCCTGCACTTTTTACCACTAAACCGGATAGTAATAGTTCGATTTGTTCTCGGCTGTCATCGGTTAATACCCCCCCTAGCCCCCCCTTAGTAAGGGGGGGAGCCGAAGGCGGGGGGGTCAGAATTTGCTGGTAAATGCTGAGCAATCTTCCGGCGCGTTGTTCGTTTCTCAGGATGCGATCGCCTATCGTTTTTAAATGCTCCGGTTCGTCTTGCGATTCCCATTTATCGATGATTTGCGATCGCACCAAACTATCCACCCAAAATGCCTCTGCCCCAGGGGGAATATTTACTAATCCGTCCGCCGTTTCTAGGCTGGCTCTGTACGCCAAATAGCAAACTTTATGGGTGAGAAATGGCTGTCCTGAAGTCCAAGCTAATATTTGTTTAAGAACGGCACGAGGATTACTGACGGCACTCTCTAATCCCTTAACTAATAGTTGGGCTTCGTGCAGTTCAAAACCCTGCAAATCTATAGCATGACCGATATTAAAAGGAGTTCGCTTTTTGTCAGCAATTAAATCGCTTGGCGTGGCTACTCCAAAAATTGCAAAAGTAATGCGGTTATACTCTGCATTAATCGCTCGCTGATTATAGCAAAACCGAATCAGGGCAAAAAAATCATCGACATCGAAATCCAAACTGAGAATGCTATCGATTTCATCGATGAATATAAATATCCGCTCGTGAGGAAAATTGACCAGCACGATATCTTCAATAAAATGACTCAATCTTTGCGAAAATGAGACCTCTTCTTCGTCGCGCCACCAAGTTTTTAAATTAACTTTTCCTAACAAATTGAAGCTGCGCCATAAATCCGCAACTATTCCTTTGTACCATTGTAAGGGAGTGATATTTTCGCTACCGATGCGGGTCATGTCGATCGTGCTGCATTGAAAACCTTCTGCTTGCAGTCGGTGCAGGGTGCGGACTAAGAGAGAAGATTTGCCCATTTGTCGCGAGTTGAGGATGTAACAAAATTCCCCAGATTTTAAAGCTTCATAAAGTTCGGAATCTGCTTGTCTTACTACGTATGTAGGCGCATCACTGGCGAGACTGCCCCCAATTTGGTATGTAACCTTGGTCATGCCGTTTATGAGTTGGTTTAAAGGTGAAAGTTGAGTATAAAAAGAGGCAGCCTGAGCGTTATTTTTGTCATCATCTCTACTGAATTATAATCCATCGGTAAAATTCATGTTTTCCAAGTAGTTGTTTTTATAATAAATTGACAAAATAACAACTAGAAATTATCATACAATATAGCCTAATGTTGTCAATTTATATTAACATTGAAATTAACAGCAAACAAGGAGAATCAATATGCTCATTCAAGAACAACCTGCCCAGTCTAAACAAATGACCCTAGACGAGTTTCTGGACTGGTATCCAGAGGGTCAAGGTCGCTTTGAACTACATGATGGAGCCGTTATTGAAATGCAAGCAACTGGAACACACGAACAGGTGGGGGGTTTCCTAGCCCTTGAAGTGGGAGTAGAAATTAAACGTTTGGCTTTGCCCTATTTCATTCCCCGCCAAGGAATTATTAAGGCTATTGATTCTGATAAGTCTGGCTACAGCCCAGATGTGATGGTGTTAGATTGGCAACAAATCGAAACGGAACCGATGTGGAAAAAGCGCTCGACTATTACCAGAGGTGAAACTATCCGTTTAGTCATCGAAATCGTGAGTACAAATTGGCAAGATGACTACTTAATAAAGTTAGCAGAATATGAAAAATTGGCAATTCCTGAATACTGGATTGTCGATTATTTGGGGTTGGGGGGAAGAAGATATATTGGCAACCCCAAGCAACCAACTATTTCCGTTTATCAGTTAGTTGATGGTGAGTATGTAGTTAATCAGTTTAGAGGTGATGATGTGGTGCGATCGCTTGCATTCCCAGATTTAAACTTAACGGCAAAACAGATTTTTCAGGTGGGGCAATAACTAACTAAAGTTGTGCGAACCAAAATATAGGCGGTACAACTCGCAGCTTAGCGTACAGCGGTTGTTATCGATATGAATCAGGCCCATACTAAATAATTTAGAAGCTACTATCGGATCTAATTCCACTCCGTGTTCCGATTTTACCACTTGTTTAAGTGCAAGCGCAAGTTCGGGATACTCTTGCAATGTTGCCCAAAAACTCCGCAAGTAATCTTTATAAATTCCCGCGATTGTCGGAGCTTCTTGTAGTAGCTGATCTAGCCTTACACTGTTTTGACAGAGGTGGTAAAGAGCGAGCCGCACCAGATAAGGATGTCCCCCCACCATTGCCATCAGTCGCTCGGCATCGGAACCCTCTGTCCAATCCAGTCCGTGACGCTGCGCTAAAGCAAGTATCTGCTCTTCTGTAAAATAGGGCAATTGCAGCGGTAAACCGACATTAAAAGGCGATTCAGTGAGCTTTAAAGGAATATAAATTTCTGTGGAGTGAAGAACGATTAACCGCAGTTTTCCCAAAGTTTCAATCCGCTTTGCTTCTTCATGCCAGCTTCGCAGCAGCGGCAAAAATTCTCTGGCAATTTTTGGATACTCAAAAATTCTATTTACTTCATTTAAAGCTAACACAAGAGGGGTACTTATTTGTGCTAATATATATTGTTGCAAATAAATGGTGCAGCTTACTTTGCTACCCATGTCTTCATCCCAATAATCATCTAATAGAGGTGGTAATTCTAGGTGACGGCTGATGTTGGCACAAAACCAGCGTAAAAATTTATCGATATTGGCTAAGACAGCTTCCTCGGCTTGCTGAAAATCTAAACTTACAGTTCGATAGTCAAGAGAAGTCGCGCGATCTAAAATGCGTAGCAGAAGGGAACTTTTTCCCATCTTCCTGGGAGCTTTAATCCGCAGCACACTTCCTGGTTTGGTAATCTCTCGATAGGCGAGTTCTTCAATTAGCGGGTGAGGGATATAAAATGGCGAACCGAGGGGCACGGGAGATCCTGGAAATTCTAAAGGTGTTGCTAGGCATTGGCTGCGGGTGAATGCTTCAATTAATTCTCGTTCCTCTGCAGTCAGGGAACGTGATTCTACACAAGAGCGAAAATTTGATTTACTAATAGATGTCTGCAAGATTTGAGAGAGAGATTGCCACAAGGATGAGGCGATGTTTCTCAGGTAATGCTCTCCGTAATGAGAGGCAGATGCGATACTTGTATAAGTCTTTCCTTCCCAAACTTGGCGGAGTATGATTTCTTGTACTGGATATAAATCTTTTTGTAATCGGACACGAGTTAGCTGTAGTACCTCATCTATCGTCATAATTTGCAATTATCCCCTGAGTGTATCGTTGATATTATCACTTATAATTGACTGTAAAGCTGAGAGCGATCGCCTATTGGATTGCGACACGATCCTGTCGCGACATTTCTCAGGGGGTAATTGGTCACATCGGTTAATTATCCCCCGAAGAGTATCACTATCAATAAAGAATTCCCTCGCGGGGTGGGGGCGCGTTTATTTAACCTGTCTGCACTCTTCAAGGGTACAAGAGTGAACCCACCTCTACAGGCTTTGGAGAATGGTTCTCTTCGTTAAGTGAAATCTGTGACATCCGTTAAATCTGGTAATTTCCCCGTTGCCTGACCGATCGCTGAGTGCTATAACCTAATTTCAATGGGCGCTGGCGCTCCTACTGGAAAGGAATCTGTGCTCAGTTTTTCTTGATCGTTGGCCAAAATGTCATGCCGGTGTCACAGTTGATAGTGAAGGCAGAATTAAAAATGTGACAGTTGACTTTGCTAAAACTTAGTCGATTGATGTTAATTTAATTAACAGTAGTTTCTGATCGCTGCATTTACTCATCACAAGCGTTAAGTCCAAAAGCATAATTCTTCTTTTTGTGCTAGCAGGTTTTTTGATTTGCCTGTAATACGGTCTTAAAAATTTAGCAAATAACCTAGTTGATTTAATGCAAATGGTTCATAAAATTTTTCCTAATTATTTTATTCCTCACGGCCATTGCTACTTGTGGAAGCCTGGATTGGTGGGGCTACACGTTTTGTCCGATGGTTTGATAGCAGTCGCTTATTTTTTGATACCGATCACGCTGATTTATATTGTAAAAAAGCGGCAAGACGTGCCTTTTGACTGGGTTTTCATGCTGTTTGGCTCTTTTATTATCTGCTGCGGGATTACCCATATTATGGAAATATGGACGCTGTGGCATCCTAATTATTGGTTCTCTGGTTTTCTTAAAGGGATTACTGCGCTGATTTCGCTATGTACAGCAGCAGTGCTGGTAGAACTAATCCCAAAAATCTTGGCTATTCCCAGTCCCGCTCAATTGACGGCGGCAAATAGGGCTTTACAAAATGAGATTGGCGATCGCAAACAAGCTCAAGAAGCCCTCTCGGAATTAATGTTAGAATTGGAAAAACGGGTTATTGAGAGGACGATCGCTTTAGAAGTTGCTAATGAACGTTTGCAACAGGAAAATCGCGATCGCTCTTTGGCGGAAAATTCATTGCGGCACTCTGAAGCTAAACTGCGAGAGCAAACTCAGCATTTAGAGAACGCTCTGCAACAACTTAAAGGCGCTCAAGCTCAACTCGTGCAAACTGAAAAAATGTCCTCTTTGGGGCAAATGGTAGCTGGGGTTGCTCACGAAATAAATAACCCTGTCAACTTCATTTATGGCAATCTGATTCCGGCTGAGGAATACATTAAAGATATTTTGGCCTTGATTAAGGCTTATCAAGTTTATTACCCCACTCCTGCGCCGGAAATTGCAGACAAGATTCACACTATCGAACTCGATTTTATTTTAGAAGACTTGCAAAAACTTTTTGGTTCCATCAAAATAGGAGCAGAGCGAATTAGGGAGATTGTTAAATCTTTACGGACTTTCTCGCGG
This sequence comes from Microcoleus sp. B7-D4, assembly GCF_036705125.1. Taxonomy (NCBI): domain Bacteria; kingdom Bacillati; phylum Cyanobacteriota; class Cyanophyceae; order Oscillatoriales; family Microcoleaceae; genus Microcoleus; species Microcoleus sp. B7-D4. The sequence continues at coordinate 9,927 of NZ_JAUBTT010000083.1, read as the reverse complement.
TTAGACGAAGCCGACATGAAAAAGGTAAATATCCATGAAGGCCTCGATAGCACTTTAATGATTTTGCAGCACCGCTTGAAAGAACAACCAAACCGTCCGCATATCCAAGTGATTAAAGAGTATGGGAATTTGCCACAATTGCAATGCTACGCAGGGCAGCTTAACCAAGTATTTATGAATATTTGTTCTAATGCAATTGATGCTTTAGAACAGATTGTAGAGCAGGGATATTCGACCAACGGCTATTGGGAAAATAATTTCTCTGAAAACTTACAAAACACCTATTGCCCACTGCTAAAAATTCGCATCCGCACCCTTTTAGTTGATGGCAAGTGGGTGCAGATTCACATTGCGGATAATGGCACTGGCATAGATTATGATGCGATCGCTAAAATTTACGATCCATTTTATACAACGAAACCTATCGGTGCTGGTACCGGGCTGGGTTTGGCGATTTCTTATCAGATTATTCAAGCCCATGAAGGTTATTTGCGCTGCACTTCCGAGGTTGGGAGAGGTACGGAGTTTATCATTGAAATTCCTTTGCGATCGCAATTTGGCGAGCGCCACCATCTGCACAAGCAAGCTGTTATGAACAAGCGGGGTTTAGGCGTTAATAAATAATGCTGAATCCCGCTACAATTTTCGGCTTATTTTATTTTTTTGCCTAACTTAGGCATCATCAAATCCATCTTATCTGCCAATAACAACTATTATGTGGGAAGCACTCAAAAATATCTTTTCCCCAACTCAGTATATGCCTCACGGTCATTGCTATCTTTGGCAAACGCCTTTAGTGTGGCTGCACGTAACTGGGGACTTTTTAATCGCGATCGCCTACTATTCAATTCCGGCGATGCTAATTTATTTTATCTTCAAGCGCCGCGATGTTCCTTTTTTAGGAATATTTGCTTTATTTGGTGCATTTATTATTCTCTGCGGCACGGGTCACTTGCTAGACATTTGGACGTTGTGGCATTCCGCTTATTGGCTGTCGGGGATTGAAAAAGGAATTACTGCACTTGTTTCCTGCTACACCGCCGCCTCGATGGTAACACTATTGCCCCAGTTTTTGTCTTTAAAAACCCCCCAAGAATTAGAGGCGATAAATTGCAAGTTGCAGAGTGAGATCGCTGTGCGTGAAGAGGCAGAATTAGCGTTGCGCCACGCTTATGATGACTTAGAAATTAAAGTCCAACAACGCACCGTACAGTTGAGAAAAATCAACGGTTATTTAGAAGCAGAAATTAAAGAAAAAATATCCGCTGAATCCGCTTTGCGAGAACGAGAAACTAGATTAACAGAACAACAAAATGGCTTGCTAGAATTAGCAAAAAATTCTAGTATCTACGAGGGAAATATCGCCGAGGCATTGAGAGAGATTACGCAAATGGCAACTTGTACCCTGAATGTCGATCGGGCAAGTATTTGGTTTTATCAGGAAGATAAATCCGCACTGTGCTGCGCGGATCTTTACGAACTGATGCCCAATCAACACAGCGCCGGTGCAGAACTGAAAGTTGCTGACTACCCTAGCTATTTCCAAGCTTTGAAGACAGAACAGGCGATCGCAGCAGTTGATGCCAAAACTGATCCGCGCACCCTCGAATTTAGCGAATCTTATTTGATGCCTTTAAACATCTCGTCGATGCTAGATGTTCCTATTACCCATCAAGGACAAATTGCGGGTGTAATTTGTTTAGAACATCTGGGAACGACCAGGAATTGGACGCTCGACGAGCAAAGCTTCGCTAGCTATGTGGCGCAGATCGCAGCTTTAGCAATGGAAGCCCGCGATCGCAAGCAAGCCGAGTTAAAATTGCGCTCTGTCACCGAACGCTTGCAATATTTACTGGCGACTACTCCGGCGGTGATTTTTAGCTGCAAATTAGGGGAAAATTTTGATGTAACATTTGTCAGCGATAATGTTGTTTCAATGATTGGTTACGAAGCGCGAGAATTGGTTGATGGTTCCCTTAATTGGCATAGCCTAGTTCATCCAGAAGATCGAGAGATTGTGGCTACTTCATACGCTCAGATATTGGAAAAAGAATCGATTTCCTACGAATACCGCGAACGGCACAAAGACGGTAGTTATCGCTGGATATACGATGAGGTTAAGTTAGTCAAAGATGCTGCTGGCCTACCTGTGGAGTGCGTTGGTTATGGAGTAGATATTACTCCTCGCAAACGGGCGGAAAGAGCCTTGCAGCAACAAGTAAAAAGGGAGCGGCTCGTGAATGCTATTCAAGAGCGAATTCGTTCCTCTCTTAACCTAGAAGAAGTGCTGACAATGGCTGTGGAAGAAGTCCGCCAGTTTTTGTCAACAGACAGGACTATTATTTACCGCTTTAACCCTGATTGGAGTGGATTGGTAGCCGTCGAGTCGGTAGCAGCCGATACAATGCCGATTTTGGGAATTGACATTAATGACCCTTGCTTTCGAGAAGGCTACATTTCTGCTTACGCGCAGGGACACATTCGCGCGATCGACAATATTTATACCGCAGGTATTTCAGAGTGCCATATTAATTTACTGAGCGAGTTGGAAGTTAAAGCTAACCTCGTGGTTCCCCTTTTGCAAGGTGAAAAACTATGGGGGCTACTCATTGCTCATCACTGCAGCAGTCACAGGCATTGGAGTTCTTCTGAGATAGAATCTCTCAAGCAAATTTCCGTGCAGCTAGCAATTGCCATTCAGCAATGCACCCTTTTTGAACAAGCCAAAACAGAAATTGCCGAACGTAAATTAGCAGAAACAGCATTACAAAAAGCTGTCGTAGCTGCTGATACAGCTAACCGTGCCAAGAGCGAATTCCTTTCTTCTATGAGCCACGAATTGCGGACTCCCCTAAATGCCATTCTCGGATTTAGTCAGGTGATGGTGCGCGATTCATCTCTCAACAATCAACACCAACAGCACCTAGAAATTATTAATCGCGCCGGCGAACACTTGCTGGCCCTAATTAATGACATTTTGGAAATGTCCAAAATTGAAGCGGGCCGAAGTCAGCTTAATGAAAGCAGTTTTAATTTAATGCGCTTGCTAAAAACCTTAGAAGAAATGTTTCGATTAAAAGCTAAATCTAAAAAATTGCAGCTAAATTTGGAAGTGGGTGACGGCGTACCACACTTTGTTACTGGAGATGAAGGTAAATTGCGGCAAATTTTGATTAATCTTGTAGGAAATGCGATCAAGTTTACAGAGATGGGTAGTGTTACTTTGCGAGTAAAAAATCAGGTAGAAGAAAGTTTGAGAGCTGAAACCGCAGAGTTTGGGGACACACAAACAAAACTTGTCGGCGCGGCTTCTGAACATTCCGAAAGCTTAGCGGTTGAAACCACAGCTATACAAAAAAAACCCGGATGGTGCACTGGTTTTAATCAGCCCGAAAGGTTAAGGGACTGTGATTGTGTAGACGCGAATGACCTTCGCCCGGAATTGTTACGCCTTCACTTTGAAATAGAAGATACTGGCCTTGGCATTGCCGCAGAAGAGATGAATAAGTTATTTGAACCCTTTGAGCAAACAAAAACAGGTCAAAAATCTCAACAGGGGACTGGGTTAGGTTTACCAATTAGCCGCAAATTTGTACAAATGATGGGAGGAGATATTACTGTCAGCAGTACACCTGATTTGGGAAGTAAGTTTGCATTTGATATTCAAATCAGCCTTGCCACTCCCAGCGAGATTAAAATCCTTAAACCGCAGAAAAAAGTAATTAGTTTAGCACCGAATCAACCAGAATACCGGATCTTGGTTGTTGACGATCGCGCCGATAACTGCCTAGTCATAGAGAGATTATTGTCACCACTAGGCCTCATCGTGCGATCGGCTAGAGATGGTGAAGAAGCTATTGCTGTATGGGAGGATTGGCAACCGCACCTGATCTGGATGGATATGCAGATGCCTGTCATGGATGGCTATGAAGCCACCAGAAAAATTAAAGCTCATCCTCTCGGAAAACAAACTGTAATAGTTGCTCTTACTGCTAGCGCTTTTGAAGAGGAACGCCAAACTATTTTAGGAGCAGGCTGCGATGATTTCATGCGTAAACCATTCGAGGCAAAGATATTATTTGCGAAAATGGAAGAACTTTTAGGAGTGCGTTACATTTACGAGGAATCTGTTGATGCCCCACTAGAAAATGAAAGCGAAATTAGCGGAGTGACTAGCAATCAATCTGTAGAGTCACAACTCGCTCAAATGCCTCTGGAGTGGGTAGAAAAGATATCTCATGCTGCTCATGAATGTTGCGACGATAAAATTGTCAAGTTGATTGAGGAAATGCCGAGTGAGTTTGCTTTCGCCGCCGAATATTTAACTACTTTAGTGCAGGATTTCCTCTTTGACGATATTATAGATATAGCGCAGTCAGCAGTTCGGCGCTGTGAAGATACCAATTTTCAACTAATCTAAACTTAGGAGGCTATTCTATTTAAAAAAGACCTAACATTCAGCCCCTATAGGGTCTCCTTGCCCTCACTTTTTAGGAGAGCCAATTGGAATTTCTACTGTTTCGTTTTTTTTGAGGTAAAATTCTTAAGTATTCACATCTTTTCTCTTAACAAACTACCGTGAGCGAGCGCATGGACAGCCATCAATCTCCTACAATTCAAGCAAACATTTTAGTAGTTGATGATAAGCCAGATAACGTGCGGCTTTTATCTACAATTTTGACGACACAAGGGTATCAGGTTCGTAAAGCGCTGAACGGGCAAAGGGCGATCGCTACAGTGCTGGAGTTTCCGCCGACTCTAATTCTGCTGGACGTGATGATGCCCGAAATGAATGGATATGAGGTATGTGCAAAGTTGAAAGCTTCACCACAAACCAGTTCGATTCCCGTGATTTTCTTAAGCGCCTTAGATGACGTTTTAGATAAGGTGAAAGCTTTTGAGGTGGGAGCAGTTGACTATATTACTAAACCTTTTCAAGGTAAAGAAGTATTGGCACGAGTGGCCAATCAGTTAACAATTCAAAGTCAACAACAGTTACTTCAAGAGCAAACGAAGCAATACCAAGAACTTGTCGAACGTTTGCAAAACGAAATTAAAGAGCGGCAGGGGGTGGAGGTAGCTTTACGGCTTGCTCAAACAAAGTCGGATCATTTATTGCTGAATATTTTACCAGCAGCGATTGTTGAAAGTTTGAAAAAGGGCCAGGGTTCTCCTGCCCAGAGGTTTGATTCAGCAACAGTTCTTTTTGCCGATATTGTCGATTTTACGTCTATTGCTGCTAGAATGTTACCTCTAGAATTGGTAAATGTACTGAACCAGATTTTTTCAAGGTTTGACCAACTAACTGAAACACACGGTTTGGAAAAAATTAAAACAATTGGAGATGCTTATATGGTAGCGGGGGGGTTGCCGGTGCCGAGGGCAGATCATGTAGAAGCGATCGCGAATATGGCCTTGGATATGCAGGAAGCGATCGCTGATTTTCAAACTGACAGAGGCGAACCATTTCAAATTCGGATTGGCATTCATACAGGGCCCGTAGTTGCTGGCGTAATTGGCACTAAAAAATTTATCTATGACTTGTGGGGAGATACTGTTAATGTTGCTTCTCGGATGGAATGTCAAGGATTACCGGGATATATTCAAGTTACTACGGCTATTTACGAAGTGTTAAAAAATCGGTATTTATTTGAAGAAAGAGGTGCGATCGCGGTTAAAGGTAAAGGAGAGATGATCGCCTATTGGCTAAAAGCTAAAAAAGTTAGTTAAACTCACATCTTGCACCATTCTTAATTAGCCTTTTAGGAACAGGCAAGATGCCTGTTCCACAAGAAAATCTACTCTTTGTGGAACGGGCCGGAGAGCCCGTTCTTGAGAAGGGTGCAACATCTCAGGTTAAAGCTAATTGCTAATTTATAGCCGAACTCATCAAAAGATGAAAATAATTTGCAGATTCCAATTTGTATTTTCCCGGACGATTTCAATGCGATCGATAAATTCTCGAAAGTAAAACCTGCGTTCTGATTCTGATAAATCGAGCCAAAATTGCGGCAGGGAAACTGTTTGGGCAATTTCTCGCAAATTTACTGGGGGTAGTTGCGCTAATTTGCTTTGCAGTTCGGCAATTTCGGTGCGGATTTTGTATGCTCTAAACTCTGCCGTTTCCGTGTCTAAAATGCCGCTTTCAATCAGGCCAGAAAGTTGCTCTATGATTTCTTGTTTCGATGCGATCGCCCTGACAATTCCTGCTTTAATTCCACTCATATTCGGCATTTGCAACCCAGCAACAGCATCGGGTAAATCCCCACAAATACCGGCGATGGTTAATTGCAAGACTTCATCGTAGGAAAGGCCGCTACATTTAGGCTGTTTTGGACAGTTAATCGGTCGCAAATAAAGGTATTCTTTTTCTTTGCGGTAGGAGGTGACTTTGGCAACTGTCATGGGCGATTTGCATTCTGCACAAATTGCTAAACCTGCGAGGGAACGTGGGGCGCTAGCGCTGCGAGGAGAAAGGCAGCGGTTCCGGCGCAGCAACCTGTCTATTTGGGCGCCTTCTTCTCTGGAAATAATCGGGACGTGGGTATTAGAAATTACTTGACCGTTTTGATATTCTAAATCGCCTCGGTAGGCGGGATTTGTCAGCCAGCGGCGGCCGGTACTTACAGAAATTTTTTTGTTGTATTTCTTGGCTAAATACCTCACGGAACCTCGCAAGGAACCGTAAATTAAAAAGTGTTCAAAAAAGTCTTTGACGGTGGGGGCGGTGGTTTTATCGATCGTATAACAATCTTTGCCGCGCCGGTAGCCGTAGGGAGCCTTACCCGGTGGAATCCGGGATTTGATGCGGTTGCGGGCGTGTCCTTTGCGAATACTCCGGCTGTGTTGGCTGCGCTGGATTTCTGCGAGGATTTGCAGCAAGTTTTTGCGGTTTCGTGGTTCTGTTTCTGCTTGTACGATGATTTCGACGCCGAGGTTTTCGAGTTGGGCGAGGTGCGAACACACTTGCTGCAATGTGTCGCCTAGTTCTTCAAACCGCTGAATTAATAAGTATTTGACTGGTTCTGTTTCGCAGTCTTTGAGGAGTTGCTGAAGTTGTTGTCGCCCTCCTAAGTCTTGATAGGTGCGATCGACTTCTTGGCCCCAAATTTCCGGTGCGGGTGCTGCTTCCAGTAGCGGTTCGCTGTAAGAATAGGCGATGATTTTCATTTGTTACTCGCTGAGTTCGATGATGTTGCCGTCTGGATCTTGGGTAAATAATGCCGATCGACCTGACGCGCTCATTTGGAACGGGCAATTGTGAGCGATTAACTGCTGTTTGGCTGCCTCTAAGTTAGCAACAGAAAATGCTAGATGTCGGTTGCGTCCCCATTTGGCATGGTCTACGGCATCTGGGATAATTGTTTCACCTAAAATTAGGTGGAGCTGGAAGTCGCCGATTTGATACCAGATTCCGGGAAATTTTAAGTCTCGATCGATTTTTGGCAGGTTTAGTACGGTGCTGTAAAAGTGTTGAGATTGTTCCAGGTTGGAGATGAGGATGGCGCTGTGGAGGGATTGAGTAATTTGCATTTTTGTTGGGATTTAGGGTTTTATTTTAACCGCTGATGCAGGCTGATGAGCGCTGATGAACGCAGATTTTTTTGAGGTTGGTTGAGTTTTTGATATGATAACATTGTCCGTCGCTATTAATATATCCATTATCAAGTCTTGTAACAAAAAACTGCCCGCTGGGAGTGTTTTTAACAATGGTTTCTCAAAAAAGTGCGATCGTCTCCAGAGCGGGCAAATTCCGTCTCCGCAATGTCTTGGTAGTTCCCTTTGTTCTCCAAATTTTGGCGGCTGTTGGCTGCGTTGGCTATCTCTCTTACAGAAACGGAGAGCAGATAGTCAACGATATTGTTAGTCAGTTGCGCCAGGAAGTGAGTGCGAGAGTTTACGAACGTGTTCAAACCTATCTGGAAGCTCCGCCACTGGTGAATCAGATCAATCAGGATGCTGTACCTTTGGGGGTGCTGAACTTTGACGATTTGGAGCAAGCTAGACCATATTTTTGGAAACAAGTTCTGCAATTTAAGTCGATCGGTCACGCGGGAATTGCCAACGAAAAAGGTCAGTACCTGCGTGTGGGTTGGGTAAATCGGCTGGTTGGACTTGAACAACCTCAGCTTGCCCAGCAACTGATTCCGGGGGGTGGCGACTTGATATATTACAACCTTGACGATAATGGAAACCCGACAACAATCGACAAAAACACGCCCAATTATGACGTTCGCACGCGCCCTTTTTACAGAGTAGCTGTTGAGAAGAAACAGGCAGCTTGGAGTAAAGTTTATATTAATTTTGGCTACGGTACGCTACAAATTAATGCGAGTCTACCCTATTACGATGCCGAAGGGAAACTAATTGGCGTGCTGACTTGCCAGATGGGACTCGATCAAATTCGCCACTTCCTGCAAACCTTACGAGTGGGTAATTCCGGTCAAGTATTTATCATTGAACCCCAGGGTGAGTTAATAGCCAGTTCGGTTAAAGAACAGCCTCTTTCGGTGGGAACAGGCAAAGATACAAAACGGCTCAAAGCACAGGAAAGCAGCAACCGACTGATGCGTCAAAGTGTGATTTATCTGCTCGATCGCTTCAAGCGTTTGGAAGACATCCATCAAACTGTTCAACTTGACTTTAAGCTGAACGGTGCGCGGCAATTTATCCAAGTTTCTCCGCTAACTGACAAGTACGGCCTCAATTGGCTGAGTGTAGTAGTAGTTCCTGAAGCGGACTTTATGCCGCAAATTTATGCTCACACTCGGCAGACTATTTTGCTGTGTATTGTGGCTCTCATTGTCTCTGTTGGAGTGGGTATTTTCACTGCTAGCTGGATTACTCGCCCCCTGAACCAAATTGCTCAAGCTTCAGAATATCTAGCAGGTGGTACTCTCAACCAGAACGTTGATTCCAGTCTGATTTTGGAAATTGAAACCTTAAGAAATTCCTTTAATAGCATGGCGAGACAACAGCAAGAATCCTTTGAAACCCTAGAAGATAAAGTCAAAGAACGTACCTCTGAACTCGCTACAGCCACTAAACAAATTGCTGCTCTCAACCAGCGCCTGAAAGCGGAAAACCTCCGCATGAGCTCCGAGCTCGATATGCTCAAACAAATGCAGCAGTTGATTCTGCCAAAACCTGCTGAACTTGCAGCCATTGAAGATTTAGATATTGCCGGATTTATGGAGCCAGCATCGGAAGTAGGTGGTGATTACTACGACGTACTTTGTACTAACGGAGTTGTCACGATTTGCATTGGTGATGTCACCGGACACGGATTGGAAAGCGGCATTTTGATGGTGATGACTCAAGCTGCTGTCCGCACTCTTCAGGAAATGCAAGAATCCAACCCGATGCGTTTTTTAGATACCCTCAACCGCACTATTTATAAAAATGTCCAGCGCATGAACTCCGACAAAAATATGACACTAGCTTTGCTCAACTATGCGGATCGCACAATTAGTATCAGCGGTCAACATGAGGAAACTCTTGTCGTCAGGAAAGGCGGTAAAATCCAGCGGATAGACACCATAAATTTAGGATTTCCCCTCGGCTTACATGATGATATTTCCGATTGGATCAGCCATGTTTTAGTAGACTTAGAGCCGGGGGACGGGGTGGTGCTTTATACTGACGGCATCCCCGAAGCTAGAAATATGCACAAAAAATTCTACGGTATTGAAAGACTCTGTGAGGTGGTTTCTCAAAACTGGCATTTGAGCGCCGAACAAATCAAGGAAGCCACCATCGCTGATTTGCGAGACTTTATTGGAGAACAAAAAGTTTTTGATGACATTACTTTGCTAGTATTGAAGCAACAGGGAAATATTGTGCATAATTTGTCACTAACCCCAGCCTAAAGGCATGGGGCTTGAAAGAGGAAGATTCACCGTCTTCTTAATTCAAGACTAAAACAGT
>NZ_JAUBTT010000219.1:0-3599 GCF_036705125.1 Microcoleus sp. B7-D4 | reverse complement strand
GAAAAAATGCTTTAATTCATATAAGAATTAGAGTTTTTAACCGCAGAGGACACAGAGGACACAGAGAGAGTTAGAGGAGAAAGAGAAAGTTGCGGTAGGGTGCGTCAGTTTGAGATGCTCGATCGCCACGGAAAGTATAATAATGTTGCTCGGATGATTAACTTGGTAATTCTGTTAGAAAAACGTGAGAATTCTTTGAATCACCTGGGTATTAAAATCTTTCGGAAAGCGGTCTCTTTCCTGAGCGTGATCTAGAAAGAAAGTCTTGGGATAATAAGCAAGACTGGCTTCCATCTCGCTAATCTTTTCTAATAAGGGTTCGATGCGATCGATTTTGTCGGGATGGCGATGTTGGATGAGAGTCGCAGCATTCCTAAAATGCCGCCCCTCATCCTGCGTGACCAAATGTCCTACGCGAGCAAAGCCGTTCCCATAGTGTTGGTAGAATTCCTTAATATCCCGGTGATAAGACCACACGGAACCCATTTCGTCAAACATTAAACCAACTAGAATGGTGAATTCGTTCTCAATCAGAAACGAGATCGGTTCGAGTTCATGCACCCGACTCTGGTTTTTTTGGTCGATCGCCTCTGGGGACAAACCTGATACCATGTGATAGACCTTACGTAGAGCAACGTAGTGCCGTAATTCGTCTTGCAGCCAAAGTTCGATCGCACTCATGAATTCTAACGAGAACTCCGAACTGCGAGAGAGGAGATGCTCGTAGAGTGGCTGACTGTCTCCCTCAGAGAACACATCTCGGCTCAGGAGATCCATAAATCCAGCCTGAATTGTAGGCGCAACTTCGGGAATTTTAAACTCATCGGCAATAAATTCATCTACACTCCACTCACTGCTAAGAATCGGAATTCCCCGGACATCATGAGTTTGTAATTTCATAGTTTTTGTGATTAGAAGTTAAGTATTCACCAGACGATCGCTCACGATATGCGGAACGATTAAGCAATGTCGTCCGGTGATCGGATTGGTATCTCCGCGCAATACGATGCCGGATGGAGTATCCCCGACAATCCAGGAACCTACGACGAAGTGGTAGCCAAAATATTCGGGCAAGGGTTGATAGGACTGAATAATGAATCCTTCGCGATCGTAGCCCATCGCCTCGCGGGCGTGAACGGCTCCGGCAACAAAATCGCCTGTTTCAATAGAAACCCCAACACCTTCTAGACCCACGAGGGGCTTTTTGACGTGCATTTGGGTCAGTAATGCTGTTGATTCGATCGAGATAGTATCTGTGAAGAAAGTGGGTAGCAAGAATTGAGCGTACACTGGGTGGTTGCCAAATAATTCCCACATCCACACCATCGATCCTTTATTGCTTAAAATCTGTTTCCACAGCGGTTCAATGATTTTCACGTCCCCTGCTATCAGGCGCGATGCTAGGGCTTCATCTGCGTTAAAGGATTGGCTGGCGAGTTGCAAATCCAGCCAATCGACGATTTTCCACAGCCGCAAGATCCGATTATTGAATTGATCGACAAAAAATCCTTCTTCATCCACGCCCAGATGGTTACGCAATCCTACAAGTTGGGTGAAAAAGCGATCGTTTCCCAATTCTTGATTAATAATTTCGACCAGTTGTCCTGCCATCTCGGTATCTTCTGGCAGATGCTCGTCAATTAACAAGCTCAGGCCCAACTGCTTTAAATCATAATGACGACTTAGAGTGCGGAATCGACCCGCAACTTCGTCCCAAAAGTTGTTGAACTGATTGGCATCGTTGGGAAGCGAACGCAAATCTCGGCTTGTTTTTTTCATGTCATCTAACCACAGCCATTGATAGACTGTTTCTGCACCCAAGAGAGGAGTTTCGCCGTTGATTTCTAGAAGGCTAATTTTTCCATCTTCAGTGACGGCAAGATCGAAACGGGTATAAAGAGACATATCTTCTGCTTCGTCAACCCGATCCCACGAAACCTGAATTGCTTCCCAGAAAGCAGGGGGAATAGCGAGTTTTTTCATCCGATTTTCTAGGCCATCAGCGGTGAAAAACCAGTCCAAAAACTCCCGACACATATCCCAAAGAGCCTCAGTAGCATCCCAGATTCTCGCCTCTTCCTGGCGCGAAAACATCACCCCAAAAGGACGGTCTAAGGCTTCTGCCCAGTAGCGTTGGTTGATGTCTGCAAGAGGCTGACATTGGTAGGCGTTATCTAATACGTGCTGCTGCCAGTTGCGTCGTCGCTGAAACAAAAAGGGATACATGGTTGAAGCGCCTTGCTAGTGGTGTGGAACTCAATGAGCTACAAAAACAGAGAAAAGAACTAGAGAAAAAATAGTTGTGGGATGAATCGCCGCTCAAAAATGCTTGCATTCTATCAATTCGGGCGGGGCCGGAATGATATCAAATCCGCGCTTCTAAGTCGGGCGTAAAGTCGAATCAAGCTGCCAACAAATAATTCGCGCAATTTTCCTTTTTTTGACTCACAGTCAACAGTCAACAGTCAACAGTCAACAGTCAACAGTCAACAGTCAACAGTCAACAGTCAACAGTCAACAATGATAAGGAGTGCAACCGGAATCGATGTCATTTGCCTCCGCTTCCCAAAGGAGCCGTGGAGCGGACAGAATTACCAAAGCTCCCTCGTCCCTTGATGGTTCCGCGAGCTGCGTGGCCTGGGGGGCGATTTGGGGTGTCGCGACTGGAGGAAAAGTAGGGAGAATCTAGCGGTATGCCCTGTAGGGGACGAGTAATCTGGGTTCTATCTGGAGTTACAATTCCGATGTTGGAGCGGTAAACGGGTTGCACTGGATAAATCGTGTAGGAGCCGCCGTTGACGCCGTTGACCACTGTTGGAGGGGCATCATCATCGACATCATCGGTGAAATAGAAGCCGCCGAAGTCTGGTCGCCATCCGGGGGTAGCAACGCTGGAATTCGATACCTGCGAGCAAATGCTTGCTGTGTCTTCTTGGCATTCTGGCTGCGTGCGATACACGGGCGTAATGCGTTCGTATTCCTGCATTGCGTACCGGAACTGGGCCTGACACTGCTCTTTGGTGAACCCGTTGCTTTGGTTCGTCGCATCTACAATACATTGCTGTTCGGATGCGTAGTAGCGTACTTCGTTGGGTTGCCGCAACATGGTATAAGCAAGATAGCCTAATCCACCGATCGCCAGTACACCGGATGTAATTAGAAGGTAACGAATTGTTGTCGTTCGATTGTTGTGATGAGTCATGGCTAACCGGAGGTTAGAGTCATTATTTCAAAGAACCTGGAATGTGATGAATTTGCTGCCAATGAGATGATTGGATTTACACGGTCAACCAAAGTTCAAGTAATTTACCTAAGTCTGTGAGTTGGCACTCACGACTTTGATTATAGCTTTTACTACATTGCCCGATTCAGGGATTCCTCGATCGCAGCAAATTATATTCCTCAAATATTTTATTTCAAATTCACCTTTTTTTACTGTGCCGATCGCGCTGGCGATCAAGTTTAGCTAAAAATGCACCCGAAACATCCGCCAGAATGCTAATTATCCGATACAAAGCCACCGCACTCAGAATTATACCCGTAGAAAAGCGATCGGACAGCAGGGCGATCGCCGTTGCTTCAAATACTCCCATTCCCCC
>NZ_JAUBTT010000082.1:0-39168 GCF_036705125.1 Microcoleus sp. B7-D4 | reverse complement strand
CTTTGACTGACCAGTTGGGGACGGTTAAGGATTTTGTGGATAATAGTGGGAGTGTGGCGAATCATGTGAGGTATGATTCGTTTGGTGGGGTTGTTTCTCAGTCGAATTCTGCGTTTGGTAGTCGGTATGGGTTTACGGGGCGGGAGTTGGATGCTGAAACTGGGTTGTATTATTATCGGAGTCGGTATTATAATCCGGAGATAGGACGGTTTATTGGGGAGGATTCTGTTGGGTTTGGTGGTGGGGATGCTAATCTTTATCGGTATGTGAAAAATAGTCCTGTTGATTCAACTGATCCCCTTGGTCATTCGGGGAAAGTAATAGATCAGCTTCGACGGATCAGTTATAATGTCGGCAGTGCAACTAAAAACACCAACAATATCCAGGATGTTAAAAAAGATGTTGACAAAAACCCGTCTAATGTATCCATAACCAGTGATGAGACCATCGCTGTTATAGAACATTCTGGAAGTAGGACAGGGACAGATGCAAATCGAAAAAATCGCCAAAGCGTACTTGGTATTTTGCCGACAGATCATCAAGGACATATTGTATCAGCTTTATTGGGCGGCACGGGTGCATTGAATAACGTGTTTGCCCAGAACGGATGGGTAAACTCCAACTCCAATAGTCCCTGGTATCAATTTGAATTACTGGTAGATACAACGCTCACACAAATGAAGCGCAATAAATGCTTAACGGAAGTGACTCTTTTTTATCAAGTCTCCCTGAAATATGAGCAACGTACTACTCCTAGAATTAGACCTACTTCATTAACCGCAAGGGCAACATTTTTTCCATCGGAAGCTAGCTTGACTCTACGCAATATCCCAAATCCAGCCGAGTTTCTTCCTCCTGCTCATAGGTTAACACTTCCACTGGAAAGACACGGGTTATAGAGTTAAATTCTTAGGGTAAATTTGAGTTTTCACTTGGCAGCAAACTAAGTACCCCCCTATGAGCCAATTCTCTCACCGAGTTCAAATTAACAAGTTAATTTCAAGCAAGATTTTGAGGGCATTATGCAAAAATGGCGATCGTTACTGGCACATCTAGAAGTATTTGATGAGCGAGGAGAGTGCTTAAGTGAACAAGAGATGCTGGAATTTGAAACAAAAAATAATATTAAGTTACCCAAAGATTATAAGATTTTCTCTCAAATTTTTGGCAGCGGAACATTGGGTAACATGATTAACATCTACAGTCCTATATACTCTCATTGTTTTCATCAATTTTCGCTGGAAACTATTCACTATGAAATTACATATCATCAGTTGTATTCCTTAGAAGAACTTGAAAAAGATATGACTTTAGAATCAATAGCAGATTTACTTAAAGGGGCTTTTGTGTTTGGGGAGGATTGCGCGGCACGCATAGCTATTTTCGATCTTAGAACTTATAGTGAGTCTGACTATAGTTGCGATATTTACTGGCTGAAGTGCCCTGAGTTTGATGGAGAAATTTACCGTATAGGTCGTGATTTTTTTGAATTCGTGTGTGATTTTTGCCTGGGAACAAAATCTTATGAAATTTTACCCATATCTATTTGTCCAGACCCTTCCTGTCTAGTCCATACCTTTACTTGTTTCTCGACTATCGACGAAGAAAAAGATATACTATCATCTGCAAATATTCAAGAAGAGCCTAATTTTTTATGCGAACCATACGAATTTGTATTTAGAGAAAGTTCGGACTCAGACGAAGACGAATTCATGAAAAGTTATGACTTAGACGAATTGAGAGAAAGTTCAGAACCTTCTGAACATACTTTATTTATGTGGAAAGAGAGATTGATTGAAGACTTTACACATTTGCATTTACCTTCAGAGTATACTTGGAATTATTTCAATCGCGATCGAGAACGGGAGCGTGAGGAAGAAGATCGACAAATCCTACTAAAAGCCATTCAAAATAACAATCGCTATGCTTTATTTCGTTATATAGAAACATTTAGAGGTCACTCAGATTCAGTTTATTCTATTACTTTTACTCCTGATGGACAAACCCTAGCTAGTGGCGGAGCCGATGGCACTATCAAAATCTGGAACTTGAATACTGGGCAAGGAATTTGCACTCTTACAGAACATACAGATGCAGTGGTTTCATTAATCGCAAGTCCAGATGGAAAAACCTTGCTCAGTGGTAGTGCTGACACTACCATTAAAATTTGGAATCTGAGCACGAGTCAAGTTATCCGCACCCTAACAGGTCATACTTGTTCCGTACTTTGCCTTGCGATTAGTCCAGACGGTACACGCTTAGCTAGCGGTGCGGCCGACAACACTATTATAGTTTGGGATCTCAATACTTATCAGGTGATACATACTCTTAGCGGTCACAGTCATACTGTCTTAAGTGTTGCTATTAGCCCTGATGAGAAAACCTTAGCTAGTGCTAGCGCTGATACTTATATTAAGTTATGGGATTTGGACTCTGGAACAGAAATTCGCACTTTAGAGGCTAACTGCGGTCTAGTCTTTGCCGTGCGTTTTCATCCTTCAGGACAAATGCTTGCTAGCGTTCACGAACAAGACAAAAGTATCAAATTTTGGCATCCCGCAACTGGGAAACTTATCCGCACTATGTCAACCGAGGTAGAAATTGTATCGGCTACAATTAGTCCAGATTGGACAACTTTGGCAGGCGGGGGTGGCGATACTAATTATCTAATAGGTTTGTGGGATTTAGAGAAAGTAACAGGGATTACTTATTTTAGTAGTGGTGGTCAAATCGATCATAAGGGCTGTGTTTATTGTGTTGTTTTTAGTCCCGACGGGCAAACACTTGCTAGTGGAAGTAAAGACACTACTGTCAAACTTTGGGGGGTTCCACCGCCTATTAAGATTGAGTGATGGAAAGTAATATTAAGTGAAAATGCGCTCGCCCCAGATCCCTCTCAAAAAAATGCTTAAAGTCAATTTATCTCAACAAGTGCTAACATTTATTTAACGATAAAACCTAGATTAAAACTTCTGCATAAAAACATCAAAACTGTTTACCGAAAGCTCGATCGCTCTCCAACTGCTTGAAATTCCCAATGACCTCCTCAATCTCCATCATTACCACCACCTACAACCGAGAACAATACCTCAGCGCCGCCATAGAAAGCGTTCTCGCCCAAACCTACCCCAACTTTGAACTGATAATTTGGGACGACGGTTCCACAGACTCCAGTCTCACTATCGCCCGCAAATACGCACAGCAAGACACCCGAATTCAAGTAATCGCCGCCCCCCACCAAGGCCGAGGAATAGCCCTCAAAGCGGCTCACACAATGTGCAAAGGAACATACACTGGCTGGGTAGACAGCGACGACTTGCTCGCACCCACCGCCCTCGAAGAAACCGCAGCCGTATTAGACGCACAACCAGAAATCGGAGTAGTCTACACGGACTATCTAATGATTAATGAAAAAACTCAAGTAAAAGGACTAGGACACCGCAGCCAAATACCCTACTCTCCAGATAGGCTGTTAGTAGACTTTATGACCTTCCACTTTCGCTTATTTCGCCACCACTTATACGATCGCATAGGTGGCATCAACTCCGAATTTAACCGCGCTGAAGATTACGACTTTTGCTTGCGAATCTCAGAAATCGCTCAATTTTACCACCTCAAGAAACCCCTTTACTACTACCGGCAACATTCGCTGCATACAGTTCAACAGCAACTAGACCAAATTCTTGAATCTCAGTCAGCTATTGCACAAGCGCTTCAAAGACGCGGATTGAGCGAAAGATTTGAATTAGAAGTAGATATCGTCAGTCGATTTTTTCTGTACAAACGCCAGCCCAAAGAAATAGGTTAAGCAGGACTAAGTTATCTTTAGTTAGTATAAAGTGCAACGTGCATCGCCCTTATCATCAATTCTTCAATCCAAAATCCCAAATCTAAAATCTAAAATCGCTTGTATGACTCCCATCTCCATTGTCATGACTGTCTACAACCGAGAACGTTATCTCAAAGCTGCCATAGAAAGCGTTCTCTCCCAAACTTACCCTAACTTTGAACTCATAATTTGGGACGACGGTTCCACAGACAACTCTCTCAACATAGCCCGCAACTACGCCAAACTTGACCCCAGAATCAAAGTCCTCGCCGCCGAACACCGAGGCTCCGGCTATTCCCTAATGGCCGCCATTAGAGAAGCCGCATTTCCTTACTTTGGCTGCGTGGATAGCGACGATTTGCTCGCCCCCAAAGCACTAGCAGAAACAGTTCCTATTTTAGATGCAAATCCTCAAGTAGGAGTTGTTTATACCAACTATTTACTCATCGACGAAAACGACTGCGTTGGCGGCGAAGGCCCTCTCTGCAAAATCCCCTATTCGCCAGAGCAACTGTTAGTAGATCCCATCGTTTTTCACTTTCGCTTAATCCGCCGTTCGGCTTACAATAATTGTGGCGGTGTTGACCCAAAATTTGCCAGTGCTGTCGATTACGAATTGTGCCTGCGGCTGAGTGAAGTTACAGAAATTAGAAAAATCAACAAACCGCTTTATTATTACCGCATCCACCAGCAAACCGTTTCTCGCCAGCATCGGGCCGAGCAAATAATATTATGCCGCACCGCTGTCGAACAGGCGCTTCAACGTCGCGGACTTGCTGACAAATTGGAGTTGGGAGTAGAACTTGTCGGTCAATTTCGCTTGCGACCGAAGCAAGTTAAGGATAAAATAGATAGGAGCAAGTTTTCGACCGCGGATGCTAATTCACCCAACAGCCAGTCAAGCATTTTTTTGGGCGCGAACGCTAATTCACCCAGCAACAAATCGACCGTATCAAGTCCGATTTTTGTAATAGGAGCCGAACGTTCGGGGACAACTCTCCTGCGTTTAATGCTAACAGCACATCCAGATATCTGCATTCCCCCTGAAAGTCTGTTCTTTGTGGCCCTAGAGTCAAAATACGGTGCGACCAAAGACTTGCTGCCTCAAATCGAAGATTTTTTAAATGACCTTTACAACAACAATTTTCACAGGTTTGGGGAGTGGAATGTTGACCCACAGCTTTTATTAGATAGCTTGACAAATAACAAGCAATTGAGTTACGCTCAAGCAGTTTCTACAGTTTATCGAACTTACCGCCAGCAGTTTGACCCGACAGCTTCGATTTGGGGAGACAAAAATCCTTTTCACATTTATCAATTAGGAAAAATCAGGAGATATTTTCCGGGTGTTAAGGTGATTTTGATTGTGCGAGATTTTCGGGCTTGTTACAGTTCTATCAAAAAATTAGTAGCAAAAGAGCAAGAAAGGGGGGAAGTGTGGCCGGGGATAAAAACGATAGGGGGACTGACTCACCAGTGGAATCAAGTTGTTAAACTCATCGAAAAATACCATCAAAAATGGGAGCAATTTTATTTAGTTTCTTACGAAGATTTGGTAAGGGAACCGTCCGCACAGTTAGCAAAAATTTGCAAGTGGATCGGGGTAGATTTTCAGGAGTCAATGCTGGAATTTTATCAACAAAATGCTGCGTTAGGTTTAGTTCCGCCTAGCCAAATGGTGTGGCATCCAAATACTTTAGAGCCGGTTGGGGTAAAGGGAATTAATGCTTGGCAAGATGAGTTGAGTTTTTCAGAGTTGGAAACTATTGAGTTGATGAATTGGAAAAACTTGGAAAAGCTTGGATATAAATGTACTTCATTATTTTAACAGGCAAGTTGATGGGCGATCGTTCAGGGCGATCGCTCTGCTGTTCCGAGTTCGATAGTCCTGGACGCATTGTAACGGTGTTGCAAGGATTTGAGATTCCGAGTTTACGCGGCACGACGGAGTGAAGGGCAACACTTGTGAATGACATAATTAGGTAGAAGCGTGCGTAAATCCTGTTCGCTCGCAAAAATTGCGGATTGGTGAATATACAAAGTTAAAACAATTAACCAAAGCTTATCTTTCCGCTAACCAGACGATTACCAAGCCTTTACCTTCGTGAGCTAGAGTGACATCCATAGGTCTCAAACCACTGTTTTTTAGCTGGAAAAAAGAGATATGCCACTAACTTCCAAAGCACTTTTAGTAGAAATCCAGCATAACACAGGAGCGACTCGAAACTTGCATTTTTATGCCAAGGGCGAAACCATTCCTATGATGTCGCATGGCCTTTGGCGAGTCTGTCAAGGTCTAGCACAACTGAGTACGCTTTATCCAACCGGAGAAGAAGGACTTTTGGGTTGGGTTGGGCCTTCGATGTGCTTCGGTTTGTGGTTGACAAGCTTGCAGACTTACCGAGCTACGGCGACATCAGATATTTATTTGATGTGGTATTCTATGGTGGAAATCGAAGCTTCTCCTCAATTGTCTCACGAGTTGCTGCCTCAAATGGTACGGCGGCTGCGGCAAATGGAAGCAATTTTGGCGATCGCCGGACAGCGACGAGTAGATGACCGTTTGTATCAGCTACTGCTATTATTGCAACAGGAATTCGGTCAGCCTGTGGTTGAGGGAACTCGTTTGAATATCCGCTTGACCCATCAAGATATTGCTAATGCAATTTGCACGACGCGGGTAACAGTAACTCGAATGCTGGGAAAATTGCAGCAGCAAGGGTTAATCAGTCGAGATGGATCTCGGCATTTAATTCTTAACAAAGGTGTTTTTGCGTCCACGTCGGATTTGTTTGGCTGCAACCCTCAAGCAGTGTAGAACCGACAGCAATTTGCATCTACACTTTTTTGCATCTACATAAAGTCTTCCAGTATTAGTTATCAAATCTCAGTGTATCAGAATTGTTTGTCTGGCTCTTCCTCTCCCTATCTACAGCCATACGTTTGCAGTTGGAAAAGATATAATTAAGCGGTGCATCTCTTTAGGACTAAACTCAATGGCTAACTCAACTCAAGAAACACCGCAACCAGACAAAAAAGAATTAACTCAGATCACAGCTAAACCTCAAGAACAACAAGAAGAACCGCCAAATAAGGGTGACGGGCGGAAATAGTCGATCGTTAGTTTTTATCAGCTATTACTCGTTACCAGGATCTGCCTGGTAACGCAGATCCGGAGGCTCCGCCTCCAATTTGCCCCAGCAAGAGACGGGCGGAAATAGTCGATCGTTAGTTTTTATCAGCTATTACTCGTTACCAGGATCTGCCTGGTAACGCAGATCCGGAGGCTCCGCCTCCAATTTGCCCCCGCAAGAATCGAGGCTCTTCCTCTGGGTATTGGCTCGCAGGCAGATCCTGGAAGTTAATCGGGTGTGTTTACTATTGACAAATTATTCAGTTTGTGTATTGCCGTTGTTCGATCGCAAATTCGGCTTTTCCGGCTTCCCTCTGCGTCCATCCAAAGAAACCACATCAGCCTCAGAACTCTCTCTAGCCACCCGAATCAGCAACCCTGACAACAACAAACTTGCCAACATCGAAGAACCCCCGTAACTAAAAAACGGCAGCGGCAAACCCGTAGTCGGCAAAACCCCCGTCGCCACCCCAATATTCAGCAGCGACTGTCCCACCATCACCACCATCACCCCAATCGCCACCAACTGACTCTCAATATTCCGGGCCCGCGTCGCCACCCTCAAAGCCACAGTAGAGTAAGCCGCCAACATCAGCAACAGCGAGAAACCTCCCACCAAACCAAACTCCTCAGCAAACACAGCAAAAATAAAATCGCTGTACTGAATCGGCAAATAAAATAACTTTTGCTGCGACATCCCCAAACCCACACCCCAAATGCCCCCTGAACCGACAGCCAGCAGACTTTGAATCAACTGATAGCCGTCTTGCATCGGGTCAGCCCAAGGATTGAGAAAAGACATAATCCGGCGGCGCTGATATTCCCTCAAACTAATACTTAAAACCGCTAAAAGCATTCCCCCCATAGCCGTTGCGCCCAACTGCAAGTAAGGCAAGCCCGCAGCCAAAGCCACCAACCACAAAGTCATCCCGCACAAAGCCGTGGTACTTAAATTCGGCTGCAACAAAATTCCCAAAAGCATTGCACCGAAAATTAACAGCCAAGTTAAGCGAACTTTATTCGTCAACCGGGACCAGTTGCCGAAAATGCGGGCGCTTTGGAGAACAAAAAACGGCTTGATCAATTCAGAAGGTTGAATAATCGGAACCGGGCCCAGAGATATCCAACGAGTCGCCCCGTTGATTGTGGTTCCCACCCCCGGAACCAAGGTCAACCAGAGCAATCCCAGCAGCAATAAAACGCCTAACTGAGCTGTTTTGAGCAGGTACCGCAGGGGGGAGTATACCATCAAGTTAAAACCTGCCAGCCCGATCGCCACTGCGATTAGCTGTCGTTTAAAATAATAAAGGCCGTCTCCAAATTCATAATTTGCAATGGGATAGGAAGCCGAAAACAATGCTGTCAGCCCGACAAACAGCCACAGGAAAGTCAGCCAGCGCAGCCACCTGGCCTCAGCGGCCCATTGAGACGCGCTGGGGTCAAAAAAGGGAATCAAGCGTCGAATGTCATTAGCCATAGGATTTTAGAATGCTCTCAATAAACTCTAACAAAGATGGCTAAAGCACCAGATTGGTTAATTTACGCATTAATCTGTTCGCTATTATATGGTTTGTGGGGATTTTTTGGCAATTTAGCGACTAAATATATTGACTACAAAACAGCTTTTGTTTATGAAGCAATTGGCGCTATCTTAACTACTTTATTTATTATTATCAAAACTAATAATTTTAGTTTTGAGGGAGATGTTAGGGGAATTTTGTTTGCCATGTTAGTTGGCGTTTGTGGCACTGTGGCCTCATTAGTATTTTTTATAGCCCTTGGCAAAGGTGAAGTTGCCAATGTAGTGAGTGTTACGTCTATCTACCCGCTGATTACTATATTATTATCGTCTTTATTCTTGAAAGAGGCTATTACGTTACCACAAATGCTTGCTGTTTTGTTAGCGATAATCGCAGTTATACTGTCTTCTTATTGAAATATTTGTCAATGATGAGATTAACAACGCTGGACATTCTTCCTTCTACTAGAGGAATCCTAAATGATTCAGATAAATTTGTAGGGGTAGTGCTAAGAGTGCCTACCCCCTATCTATCGGGCAACCACGGGGGATTGCCCCTACAATAATTATGCAAATGATGCGAGGATTGCTATATAACAACAAAAAAGAGGTCATCGCGACCTCTTACCCCTCTACTAATCCAGCTTCGGCTCTTAAAGTAAACCTGTATTAGCTCCGGGCTTACCGGTAGCCAGTTGCACTTTAATAATTCTGCCGCCCATTTTCATAATTCTTTGCTGTTCCCGGAACCAGTTGTCGTAAGGAACGAGCTTAGTAAAATAGGTATTTTGCAATTCGCGCTGAGTGCGGATGCGAGTTTGACTTGGGACGCAAGCAGTCACCTTAAACATTCTCATGGGAAACTAACTCCTGAGTAGGTTTACAGATTATTAGATGGATTTTTTAAAGATTGAAGGCAGGGAGTTAGGAGTCAAAACTAGCTCGTTAAAACTCGTCGGGCTTTCTCGACAAGCCTTTGACGGTCTAGCAATCACTCTCAACTTCCCTGACCTCTTTTCAAAGTCAAAGGTAAAAAGTCCAAAGTAAAAAGTAAAAAGTTAAAAGAGGCAAGAAATAAATCTTCTTCCTTCTTCCGACTTCCATCGGACTGAAATCTGTTACATCCGTTACATCCGTTACATCCGTTACAGAATCCGTTGCCGAACTTCCTTCTTCCTTCTTCCTTCTTCCTGAGTCTTAGCTCAAGCCAGAGCAGATGTAGTCGAAATAGACGCCCATTTCTTTACCAGCGTCAGAACCGACCAAACCGGCGGTGACTTCTTTCATTGCTTGGATTGCTTGTACGGTAGAACCGATGGGCACGCCCAAGGAGTTGTAGGTTTCTTTCAAACCGTTGAGCACGCGCTCATCGAGGATGGAAGGGTCGCCAGCCAACATAGCGTAGGTGGCATAGCGCAGGTAGTAGTCCAAGTCGCGGATGCAAGCTGCATAACGACGAGTGGTGTACATATTGCCGCCGGGACGAGTTACATCAGAGTACAACAGAGACTTAGCAACTGCTTCTTTGACGATTGTGGCTGCATTAGCGCTGATGGCGGTAGCGGCGCGGACGCGCAGTTCGCCAGAAGCAAAGTAGTTCTTGAGCTTGTCTAGAGCGCTGATGTCGAGGTACTTACCTTGAACGTCAGAGGAATTGATAACGGCGGTAATTGCGTCTTGCATGGTTGTCTTGTTTCCTAGAAAGTGGCTGAGTCAGTCCAATTTTGGAGCTAGAATTTGGAATTTGGGATTTGGGATTTGAGATTTTTAACTGGCTGGTTATTTGCAAAAGCTTTTAACTTGTTGCCGGCAACCCCCAATTTTTCAATCTAAAATCGAAAACCTAAAATCGAAATTCCTTACTGCATCGCACCGATAACGTAGTCGAAGTAAGAGGAAGCTTCGGAAGCATCTTCTCCAGACAGCAGCGAACTTGCTGCATTTTTCATAGCGCGAACGCCTTCGGCGACGGCTTCAATCGGGGTGCCGAGAGATTTGTACATTTCGCGGACGCCGACAATACCGATTTCTTCGATCGGAGTAATGTCGCCAGCTACGATTCCGTAGGTAATCAAACGCAGGTAGTAGTCCATGTCGCGCAAGCAAGTTGCGGTCATTTCTTCGCCGTAAGCGTTGCCGCCGGGAGAAACAATATCAGGGCGCTTTTGGAAAAGTTGGTCGCCTGCTTGTTTGACGATGCGTTCGCGGGATTCGCTCAAAATTTGGGCGATGCGGACGCGGCGTTCACCAGAGGTGACGAAGCTTTTGATCCGATCTAATTCACCTGGGCTCAAGTAGCGAGCTTCGGCGTCTGCGTTGACGATTGATTTGGTGACGATACTCATCTTGTGTGTACCCGCTGGATATTTTGCTATATGAACTGCTCCGCGCTGAGCTAGCGACGGCGGGCGCTTGCATCCCTTACCTTTCATGCTCAGGCAGGAGCTTTGACTCCGAAGGTCGGACTTTCCACAGCCAGCAACTGTTGAAGTTGTTGGGGGGCGGCTGCCTTCAGTGTTTGACGGCGCTGGTTCTTCACGCCGGTGCGCTTGTGAGTGCCCGCACTAAGCCTGTCGCTTACAATACCATAAATGACTGATGCGATCTTTAATTTATGATAAAGATTGCAGCAGGCCACTTAGTGGCGATCGAGTGACTGTCGGACAGTTAGTAAGGATATTGCTCCTCGGACGCAACTACCTCTCGCAAGTATTTTGAGGCATTATGTTCACATTCTGAGTGTTACTGTAATAGTTTGTAACATTCCTTTTCATATTTGGGCCCTCGCTTGGGTCGGAAAAGTTAAAATTTCCCAGTTAAAAAATTGCTAAAATTATCTTGCAGCAATGGTTACAGGCGATAGAGCCTTGAGCGGGAATTGTGACGGGCGAGGGCGCGAGGTTCAAAGGCTTGGCCCTGAGAGGGAGGGAAGCGGGAGATGGGGGGAGACAGCGGGGAGACAGGGGGAGATGTGCGATCGTCTCACATCTTGCACCATTCTCAATCAGTCTTGGACGGGCGGGATCTCTTGCCCAAGGCGTGTCAACTTAAGGTAAAACCGATAGTCCGTCAGGGGTTGAAACCCCTGCCTCAAAGCGAAAGTCCTCGCTTCCGAGGACTAATGAATGATTCAGTCCTCTTTTAGAGGACTTTCGCTATTAGACAGGGAATTCATTCCCTGGCGGACTGCCGGGTGAGCGGGAGGACTGGCGGACTAAAAGCTTAAGTTGACACCAATGTTTCCTACCCAACCCCTACTCCCCGCAAGAACACTCACTCTTTGTGTTTGTGGAACAGGCATCTTGCCTGTTCTCGATCGCGATGCCAGATATAAAATTATCGGAAATCATAACTTTCGAGCTTGTAGCTAGATTTGACTCTCACTTTAAATCTGGTGCGCCGTGAAAAGAAATCTATCAGCCCTTAAAAAAGCTTTACAGTTTGGCATTAGCGGTGCAGTCGGCGGTTTCGTCGGCAATCTAATCACCGAACCTTTCATGCAGCGACTCCCTGGTTCGGAATCTTTTTTTGACAGTGCTTTTTTTGACAGTGTATTGTCCACAGCTCGGTGGTTTGGGCTCGTAGGCGGTGGTATTGCTACGGCTATCATGTTCGGCTATTATTTCTATATCAAAGGCAAGCCTCAAATTAAACAGGCTTTAAAAAATGGCGGATTGTTTGGTTTAATTGCAGGAGCCATTTCTGGGGCGATCGCCGAAGGTATTTACAGCGGCATTGGCGACGGAAACAACGAATTATTGCGAGTCATTTGCTGGGGAATAGCTGGCAGTTTGTTAGGACTTGGACTGGCACAGCGGATTCCTAATTTGGGAGCGCTTCGCGGCATGGGAGGCGGCGGTGTTGGGGGCGTGTTGGGCGGCTGTTTGTTTATTCTGTTTGCTTACAATTTATCCGGTACCGCCGGCCGTTTAGCTGGCTGTGCTGCGATCGGTTTTTGGATTGGCATCATGCTAGTTGTAGCCGAAACTTTGTTCAACAAAGCTTGGCTGGTAATTAGTTACGATACCGGAGCCAATCGCACTCTGACTCTGGGCTCGGAACCGATCACTTTTGGCAGTGATGAAAATTTGTCTATTATCTGCATTCCTAATGTTTCGCCCTTGGCTATGCGGTTTGAATTGGAAGCAGGTCAAATTGTTTGCGAGAATGTTGATAGCGGGGCCGTGAGTTATTTGCGATCGGGCGACCAAAAGAAAATTGGCAACTGTACAATTACAGTAGGAAACTCTGACTTGCCAGCCCCAACACCGACAAATCTTCCGCCTACCTTTATATCAGATCAGCCCGCAGTAAATTCTTTTACCAGCGGTCAATTTTCCCTGAAATTAGGAAGTCGAGTTATTCCTCTGACTGCGGGAACTCAACTATTCACCTCTGACATACCGAGTTTAACAGCCGCAGCATCTAACGGTCTTGTAGCTATAGTGACTTCTCGATCGAGAAACGAGCTTTCGTTAGGATTGACCAATTTGTCCGATCGCGCTTGGTGGGTTACAGACATTCAAGGCGATATCAAAATGGTAGAACCTGAAAGTACCCTAACTTTAGCGTTGGGAACTCAAATCGAATTCGGTGAAATTGACGGCGAGATTGTGTAAGTAAGTAGGTACAAACTCATCGAATAACATCATTTACAATCAGCCTTTCCTGGGCGGACAGGATGCCCAACCCCTACTCCCCACAAGAAAATTCCCTCTTTGTGGAACGGGCATCTTGCCCGTTCTTAACGGGAGCTCCGGCCCAACCCCTACTCCCCACAAGAAAATTCCCTCTTTGTGGAACGGGCATCTTGCCCGTTCTTAACAGGATATCCGGCCCACCGCACAAAAAAATTTACTCTTTGTGGAACGGGCATCTTGCCCGTTCTTAACAACAATTCAAGCAGAACTGCCACTAACTCCATTAATTACCGCCGCACCAATCAAATGAGCCAAACGCAAAGCTTCAGGAACTTTACCAGTGTCTGTCAAACGCTGGAGCACCCTCGCTATTACTTCGGGTTGTTCGCCGCACACTTGAAAAAAGAAAGGTTCAAAAGCGTGAATTTTACCAGCGCGGCGCAACAATTCTAAACGGTATTCCGAGTCGGGTAAATGGCGGAGGGCTTTTTCAACAGCAGCTAAATCTGGTTGGCGGCGCATGACAGCAACGCAAGGAATTTGCAGCCGCGATGCTAACTCAGGAAGGTCAATAATATTGAAGCCGCCGAAAGCAATTCCGTCTAGCAAAACCAGATGCAATTGCGGCAGAAATTTGCCTCCGAGGAGTAGCCCAGAAATAGCATCCGTGGCATCTAATCCGTCTGGCAAAACTTGTCCCCACACCATTCCTTCAAATCGCGTTCCCCCGCAGACTATGCCCGCGATCGACACCAGACTGCCGCTTGTCCGAGAAAACGGAGCGTCGTCAAAGCCAATAACCTTAATTGTGCGATCGAGCCTCAGCAAATCTGCCAGTTTCAACTTGGGGAATTCCGTAAGCTAAAGTTTTTGACATTAATTTGACTTCTAGATATAGTATCATATCCCTTAAAGACCTCATTACTAAAAATATTTTAGACAAGTGACCAAAAAATACGTAGCAGCGATCGACCAAGGAACCACCAGCACCAGATTTATCGTATTCGATCGCCAGGGACAGAGAATTTGTAGCAACCAACAAGAACACCAGCAAATCTATCCCCAAGCAGGATGGGTTGAGCACAATCCCGATGAAATTTGGCAGCGCACCCAAAGCGTGATTAAAAATGCCCTCGAAATCGGCAATATCGACCCGAAAGATATTGCTGCACTCGGTATTACCAACCAGCGCGAAACTACAATTATTTGGGACAAAAAAACTGGCAAACCTTACGGTAATGCCATTGTTTGGCAAGATACCCGCACTCGCTTTATTTGCGAGCAATTAGCTGAAGTTGAGGGCAAAGATCGATTTCAAAAACGATGCGGTTTGCCGCTGACAACTTATTTCAGCGGGCCGAAAATTAAGTGGATGCTGGACAATATTCCAGGATTGCGGGAAGCTGCAAATCGAGGGGATGCGATTTTTGGCAATGTCGATACTTTTCTGATTTGGCACCTGACTGGCGGCGCGCACATTACCGATGTTACCAACGCCAGCCGCACGATGCTGATGGATTTGCAAACCCTGGATTGGGATGCGGAAACTTTGGAAATAATGGCAATTCCCCGCCAGATGCTACCAGAAATTCGCCCTTCGAGTCAAGTTTTTGGAACTGCAAAAGGATTGCTTGCAGGGGTTCCGATTGCTGCTGCTTTGGGCGATCAGCAAGCCGCCCTCGTCGGGCAAACTTGTTTCAGTCCGGGGGAGGCGAAAAATACTTACGGTACGGGCTGTTTTATGCTGCTGAATACTGGTGAGGCGATCGTCCCTTCAAAAAACGGGTTACTAACAACAGTCGCCTACAAGATGGGAGAATCGCCCGCTGTGTATGCTTTGGAAGGCAGTATTGCGCTCGCCGGAGCTTTAGTGCAGTGGCTGCGGGACAATTTGGGCATCATCAACACATCTGCGGAAGTAGAAACATTAGCAAATACAGTCGAAGATAGCGGCGGAGTTTACGTTGTCCCGGCCTTTTCTGGACTCTACGCACCCTATTGGAAAGACAGCGCGCGGGGAGTAATTGCAGGTTTAACTCGCTACGTGACTAAGGCACACATTGCCCGCGCAGTATTGGAAGCTACAGCGTGGCAAACGCGAGAAGTATTGGAGGCGATGAATCAGGATTCTGGTGTGCAGCTTTTGTCTTTAAAAGTAGACGGAGGTATGGTGGGAAATCACACGCTGATGCAGTTTCAGAGCGATGTTTTGGGAGTGCCTGTGATGCGGCCTGTGGTAGCAGAAACTACTGCACTCGGTGTGGCTTATGCGGCCGGTTTGGCGGTGGGTTTTTGGAGTCAGCTAGCCGAATTGCGGGACAATTGGGCGGTGGATTGTACTTGGGAACCGAAAATGCCGATCGCACTTCGCGAACAAAAATATCGCTTTTGGAAAAAAGCAGTTTCCCGCACATTCGATTGGGAAGAATAAATCGCTGAGTTAACCCCAAAATGCGTACTTAGTGATATTATTAAATTCAGCACTATTTTTCAAATGGCAAATACAAAATGATTTCGCTAAAGAACTTTAAAAAAATTCTCACCGCCTTTCTATTGATACTGACACTGGGATTTGTAGAAATCGCCACTAATTCCCAAATCGCCCTCGCAGATACAGCTACAAATCCCACAACCGCAGCAGAAGTCTTCAGCGCCAACTGTGCAGGTTGTCACATCAACGGCGGCAACATTATCAGGCGCGGCAAAAACTTGAAACAAAAAGCATTAAAAAAATACGGCATGGATTCCATCGCCAACATTTCCAACTTAGTAACCAACGGCAAAGGTATTATGCCCGCTTACAAAGATCGTTTGTCGGAACAACAAATTATCGATGTTTCAGCTTACGTGCTATCTCAAGCGGAAACCGATTGGAAATAGAACCTCGGTAGATTATTTATAGCTTAGGCAATCTGGCCACAGACATCACATATTTCTTTACCGCAGGTTGAAGCGCGAACAGAGTTTCACTTTCGGCTTGGACTGTTTCAATTAGCGATCGCCTTAAAAGCGATTCCAGCGCCTTCAGCAATTCTGAATCCCCATCTTGCTGAATATCGGAGTACAATTTTTCACAACCAACAGGCTTGACTTCTTTCGCCATGCAGTGTAATAGCTGGATTTCTAATCCTGATAAGCGATTAAACTGCCGAGATAACGTATCGCTATAATCTCCCAGAAACAGCCCATTTCTTAAAAACTTAGCAATGCTGTCCCCAAACATATCATGAATAGTGGTCGTTACTATTTTTAACGCTAAAGGATTGCCGCTGTATGCCTCTATCAATTGTGAGTATTCACCTTCTTCAGACAAACCCTTGTTTTTAAGGATTTCCACAGCAGCTTCTCCCAAACTACCCAATTTCAATGACCGTACAGATTGATTTTGACCTTCTAACGCCGCAATTTCTTTAGGTTTTTCGCAGCTAGTCAACAGCAAGCAACTTTGATGCTGCGATTTTCCTACTTGTTTCAGAAATTCCCCATATGCTTCATACCCTTCTCGATAATTTCCTGTTAACTCCTCAGTGCAGAAAACAGCTTCCCACTCATCTAAGATTATCAAAGATCGACGCTTTTGTAAACACTGAATCAGGCGCTGGATACCATCAGCGATGATTGTCGGTTCTATTGCATTTGTGGAAGCGATTAGGTTCTCCAGGGAAAACTCAATCTGCGATCTCGCAGATTGAAAAAAATTTTTATCCTGAGTAATTAACTGCAATTTATCTAAATCGCTTTGCGGTTTATCAGATAAAAATTCGATTAAATTTACCAGAGTATCTGCCAACACAGGTGCATGACGGAGGTTAACCCAAATTAAGCACTCAAACTGGTGTTTAATCAGATTTGTTAGCTTAGATGTTAAAGCAGTTTTGCCAATGCCACCCATACCCAATACAGCAACTAAGCGGCAGTCTTCCTGTAAAATCCATTGTTCTAAGTTAGCAAGTTCTGTTGTGCGCCCGTAGAAAATAGACGTATCCACCGCCAGCCCCCATTCAGTTCGATTTTCGATGGGAGTTTGGGGAGTTTGAGTATAATTTCTCAATGTAGGAAGCAATGTTTCTCCATTACTCTTTTGTTGATAACCACGTATTTCTAGCATACTTGGGATTTCTTTCCAGTCTTTCGGTTGTTGCAGCGTCAAAACTTGAATGTAGCGATACAGCCCTCTCGATAAGTCTACTCTAATACCGGCACATTCGCGGTGGAGTGCGGCGGCGATTTCCACCGGACTGTAATTGCAAAGCAATCCTCGCAGGTAAGTTTTTTCTAAAGGAGTGAGTCGCTGCTTTCTACTGCAAGTGTAATCTTGCTTGGCCGCTGTCAAGTCTGCATATAACTGTTCGAGATTCCAGCAAGCCGCAGCCTCTATAAACTTTTGTGCTGGTATTTGTAAAGGTTTATTTTGGTAGGTCATTTATACTCACAAGCAGAAGCACAGTCATAATTATTGATAATTTTACCAGCTTAAGGGTCTAACTTTCTGCCTATTTTTACGGGTGTGTGAGGAAAATTTAGGTACAACCTTTTAAATATTACAAGACTTACCAGAAAGAATGGGTTTAAAGCCGGAACCCCGATCGGGAGAAATTAAAAGCAGACTATTCATTACTCCAATCCTCTTCCAGGTAGAGGTCGCTGTCCCAGGTCAACTGTCAACTGTCAACTGAATAATGAAGCGATCCGACTCCTGGCAACCCCGTTTTTTACCGAATCTATGGGCCCGCTTGAAGTATTTTCTTAAAAAATCCGGTTTCCGAACCCCCATGCGTAAGTCCTATATTAAAAAGATAATTTTTAACCTAGTGTACTCACAAAAATACCTAATAAAAATACTAAGAGCTCTTAGGTAACTTATCAGTCTTGAGTATTTTATAAATGTAGAAAGCAGTATTTTATAACACCTGCTATCATAAAAGTTAAGAGGACAGTTTAAATGGCATCAGTTCAAGTGACAAATCAGTTAACTACAACTGACAAGGATATCCCCACTCCTAATCTTGGCGATGGTCCTGCAAGAACTCGCGCTAAAGATTACCTCTTAGAGGTAGAGTTAGTTAATCAGCCTATATCAATTGATCTTTTTAAAGATCTCAGCACTAGCTTCGACCCTTACTTGCAAGTCTTTCAGGTACCCAAAGGCAGCAGGGGTGCGAATGTCACTGATACGGGTCTTCTTATTGCTCAGGTTGATGATGGCGGCAGCGGCGTCAACTCAAAAATACCGAGTTCTGGTGTCCAATTCTTAAATGGTGCTAATTCGCTTACAAGTCTGCCTGGTGTGGACTATGTAGTCCGCGTGACTAGCTTGAATACGTTAACACAACTTCCTCAGCCTTTCACATTACAGGTTGCAACTCCCAGTGGGAGTGTCGCCTTGAAAGACCCCCTAACAGGTGCGAATTTAAATGCAGGAGGCAGTAGTGGTATTCCCGTCGCCCGTTTCTTTGACAAGACGGCAGGAGGGCATTTTTATACTACAGACCGAATAGAGAAAAGTGACCGACTAACCAACCCTTCTCGTTTCCAGAGTGAAGGCGATGAATTTGTTGCTCCAGGCGACGGTAACGCCAAGGTTCAACGCTTCTTAAATACGGCATCAGGAACCTATTTCTTTACGAATAAACCTGGTGAGATAACGTTTGTTCGCACCTTACCCCAGTTCCGCGATCAGGGGGAGGTTTTCAATTCATATAGCACCGCAGTTCCGGGTGCAATACCCGTCTATCGTTTTACCAACCTGGCGAGGGAACGGGAAAATCCGCTAAATATTACACACTTTTTCACAAGAAGCGAAGAGCAGCGGCGGGCGGTACAGGCGAGGTCAGATTTCCGGGATGAGGGGGTTGCTTTTTATGCTCTTCCCGCCTAAGCAGGCAGTTGGATTCATCTAGGTTTAAAATGAGTAGTAGGGTGCCTGCGACGTACCCTACTTTTTTATCTATTAAACTTTTGGGTAACAAGCGATATTTTGGTCATCCTATGAACAATCTCAGTAGAAAACCTTCCCTCTTCAAGGCTTTAACTGTCATTAGCTTGTGTTTGTATCTAATCTTAGCTATCAGCCCGCCCGCTTTCGCCTCGATTCACAAATATCCAGAAACTGCCGAGACAGTAATGTTCCGATCCGTACAAAGCCTGCGTGATACAGACGATAAAGCATGGCAAGTTGTTTTGTACAAGCGAGTCAAGTCGGGAGTAGTAAAGTCTTTAAATCTGAGATTAGTAGGATTTCCCGGAACAGAATTGCAGCATCCTGTTCCGCTGAAAGTTGCGGCGGGCAAGCGGGAAATGGGCAATGCTAATGATATTTGGAACGAGTCGGGTTTGCCAATTAATGTCGGAGAATACGATTTCAAATCAATAATTACACAATTGGAAAGTAATCGACCTTTGCTGTTGAGTTTGCCTGTGAAAAATCTAAAAGAAACAGAATTGGTGGTTCCTCCTTTTGCTGTCAGAGAATGGCGGCTGTTGTTAGATAGAAACTAAATATACCGATTTAAGCGCACTCTACATTTAACATCGATACAATTTCCAAGGTCACAAATCGTTATGTTTAAATTATGCCTTAAGGTAGATTTAACGTAGTTGAATAATAATGTGGTCGGGCAAAAACTAAATAGATAAATTTAATCGTACTCTACATTTCAAATCGCTAAAGTTTGATGGATGTATTAAAAATAACTTTATTTACTTAGACCTTAAGGTAGATTTAACCTATTTTAAGGGTAATTATGAAACAAACTCAAAGCTGAGTTAGTCGGGTGACAAAACTTCAGTGTTTTAACGTAGGTGTATTCAGGGTGAAGCTACTATGACTTTAATCAGTAAAATTGTCCGCAAAGCTTTGGCAACAGGTTACTTAACGGTTGAGGCAGAAGAACAGTTGCGACAGCAGTTGCAGATGACCAAGTATGGTTTAGAAGATTTTGACGCTTTTATTAATTTGCAGAAAGAGGTGATGGAAGGTAGGGTGAAACAACAAGCTTTGGAATTGTTACGATCGCGCAAATGTTCTGCGACGGCTTGAATCCAGTTCGATCGCCCTTTTGGATCAATGGGATAAAAAATTTACAGCATCTTCTATTTTTATCCCTAACAGGACTTACCCATTAAGACCGAAGAAACCGGGTTTTTTACCTAATCTCTGGCTGAAAACGAAGAATTTTCGTAAAAAACCCGGTTTCTGACCACCCGTGCCTAAGTCTTACCTAATTAGAACTTTCCAGCGCGATCGAACTTGACAAAAATACCAAAATCGCGAATAATGGTAGATTGTCTGTCTAAATCCGGCTCGGATCAGGTTAAGACATTCCAAAAGCTGGAGAGCAGTCAGCAGTCAAAAGTCCACAACGACCAATGACCAAAGACTCATCAGCTACCTGTACGGCAATCTCAACAACCATCCCATGACTTACGCAATCATTGAAACCGGCGGCAAACAATTTCGGGTAGAACCAGGCCGCTTCTACGACATCGAACTGCTTCACGTTGAAGCTGAATCCAAAGTTACCATAGACAAAGTATTTCTGATCCAGCACGAAGGCGAGGTTCATATCGGCCAGCCTCTACTAGAAAATGCCACTGTAGAAGGAACGGTTCTCCGGCATTTCCGGGGCCGCAAAGTCCTCGTCTACAAGATGAAGCCGAAAAAGAAAACTCGGAAGAAAAAAGGGCACCGTCAAGAAACAACTCGCTTTATGATTGACTCCATCAGCGTCAACGGTACAGTCTTGGCCGCCAGAGACTTAACTCAAGCAGTTGTTGAAACCCCCCAAACCGCCGAAACTGATTCAGAATAAAAAATAGTAAATACAGTTGAGGATATTATGGCCCACAAGAAAGGTACAGGCAGTACACGTAACGGACGCGATTCTAATTCTCAGCGTCTGGGTGTCAAAAAATACGGCGGTCAAGTTGTCAAAGCTGGCAACATTTTGATCCGTCAACGCGGCACTAAAGTTCACCCTGGTAATAATGTTGGTATCGGCAGAGATGATACTCTGTTTGCCATGATTGACGGTGTGGTGACTTTTGAAAGAAAAGGCAAAACTCGCAAGAAAGTTAGCATTTATCCTGTTGTAGCAGCACCTGTGGCTGAACCCGTGGCTGAAGCTGTCGCAGTTTAATTCTTCGTTCCTAGGCTATGCCTGGGAACGCATATCTAGAGGCTATGCCTCCTGATTCTCTATCTCAATATACCCAGATACCCGACTTCTTTAAGAAGTCGGGTATCTAAGGTTTGGTAGACAAGTTTTGTGAGAAATAACCGATGATAAACAGCCTTGAACTCAAGAACTTTGGACCTATCCATCAGTTCAAGTGCGAGAACTTAGGTCACATTAATTTGATTATCGGCGGCAATGGAACAGGTAAAACCATTCTGCTCAAAGCGCTTTACAGTGCTATGCGAACCCTAGAAGAGTATAAACGGGGCAACGAACCACGCAATGCTTCCGAAATACTCGCAGACAAACTGTATTGGACTTTTGAGATAGAGAAAATCGGCGACCTTGTGAGCAAAGGAGCAGATGAACCACTATCTTTCAAGCTCAATTGTGATGGTCAAGATTTTTATTATAGATTTGGTAAAGACACCACGAAAAATATCCAAACTCTAGAAAATCATGTTCCACCTCGAAGTAGTAATTCTATTTTTTTACCTACAAAAGAAGTTCTCTCCCTGCATCATATCATTCTACAATCCCGCGAACTGAGCAAGACCTTCGGTTTCGATGATACCTATCTCGATTTAGCACGAGCACTGCGCCAACCTCCTACAGGTGGCAGAAATTACCAGCAGTTTGCTATGTCCAGAAAGAACCTAAGCGAGATTCTAGAGGGAAAGGTTGAGTATGATGAAAATTTGGGGCGTTGGCAGTTCAAGAAGGGGAATCAAAAGTTCCCTATTGGCGTAACGGCAGAAGGTATTAAGAAGATTTCCATTCTTGACACCTTACTAGGGAACCGTTATCTTGACCAAAAATCGGTAATCTTCATCGATGAGCCAGAATCAGCACTACATCCAGCCACAATTTCAAAGTTTCTCGATATTATTGCCATGTTAGCTGAGTGTGGAATCCAGTTTTTCATGGCGAGTCACTCCTATTTTGTCATCAAAAAACTGTTTCTCATTGCACAGAAAAACAATAAACTATCAATTCCAATAATTTCTGTGAAAGATAATCGTTGGGAGCTCGCAAATCTCAGGGAAGGGTTGCCAGACAACCCAATTATCGACGAATCAATCCAGCTCTACAAAGAAGAGGTGGAGCTGGCATTGCAATGACGACTGAGCCAATTAGTGAGTCTGGCATGACATTCGGCCCTTACCCAGAAGGAGATTGCTTCTACATTGAGAAAAGCGAAACTTATCAAAAAATCAACGAAGGCGTGAAGATAGCGGAGTTCTTACTGCTCCATTCCCAAGATGACTCTATAGTATGGATTGTGGAGGCAAAGCAGAGTTCCCCACGTCCTGAAACTCAGCCTAATTTCGATCATTTTCTCCTCGAAATTCAAGAGAAGTTGACCAACGCGCTCACGTTGACTGTAGCAACTTGCCTAAAGCGCCATTCTACCTGGGGAGAATTGCCTAACTCCTTTCAAACGCTGGATCTCCAAAAAGTTGATTTTCGCTTAATACTGGTGATCAAGGGACATCAAGAGGCACGGCTACCACCGCTACAGGATGCGCTCAAAAAAGCACTCAACCCTACAATCAAAACTTGGAATTTATCTGCGACTTCTGTGGTGGTGCTGAATGACACAATGGCTAGATTACAAGGATTGATTAGCT
Organism: Microcoleus sp. B7-D4; assembly: GCF_036705125.1. NCBI lineage: Bacteria > Bacillati > Cyanobacteriota > Cyanophyceae > Oscillatoriales > Microcoleaceae > Microcoleus > Microcoleus sp. B7-D4. The sequence continues at coordinate 16,239 of NZ_JAUBTT010000082.1, read as the reverse complement.
AATTTGTGGCTAGCCTCCTCCCACAATTGTCACAATTTCCAAGATGTCCCCCTCTTGCATCTGTGTAGTTTCCCAAAATTGTTTGTGCAGAATTTCCCCGTTGTACTCCACAGCCACCAAGCGCGGGTTTAATCCCAATTGTTTTAGTAATTCTGGTAACGGTGTGTCGATCGCACAATTGCGGGTTTCTCCGTTAACTTGCAGCGCAATTTTATTTATCATAAGTTATTAGTTATTAGTTATTAGTTATTAGTTATTTGTTATTTGTTAGGTTCCCGACTTTTTCAATAACAGTCCTGGATGCACTTTTACCAGAGAAACCGGGTTTTTACCGAATTTGCGGGCTGTAACGTGTCTTCTCGCAAAAAAACCCGGTTTCTGACTACCGATGTGTAAGTCCTAGCTTACTGAAACCTAGCTTTTTCCGTGCAAAGCTTTCTGAGCTTTTAGATTCTGCATCCGAATCAACTGCGAGATGAAAAACTGCGTGACTAAAGTAGGCTGTTCTGCTTCCATAATCGCGCGTACTATGGCAACCCTTTGAGCTCCGGCATTCAATACTTCATCGAGGTTGTTGATATCAATTCCGCCGATCGCAAACCACGGAATCGGTGACTTAGTAGCAGCATACCGCACATAGTCCAAACCTGCGGCCTGTTTATCAGGTTTAGTAGGAGTGGAGTAGACCGGCCCAACTCCAATATAATCTGCTCCCGCGTCAACCGCTCGCTGCATTTCCTCGCCATTCGTAGTCGAACAACCGATGATCCGTCCCGGGCCGAGCAACTTGCGCGCTTCCGCCACAGGCAAATCTTGCTGTCCTAAGTGTACGCCGTCGGCATCCGCTGCGATCGCAAAATCCACGCGATCGTTCACAATCAGCAAAGCATCATAGCGGTGACAAAGTTCGCAAAGCTTACGCGCGTTGGCCAGCTTTGCGCCGTCGTCTGAGGTTTTGTCGCGGTACTGCACCAAAGTCAGTCCCCCTTGCAAAGCAGCTTCCACGACTCCCAACAAGTTGTCTCTCGGCGAAGTTACAAGGTATAACTGCGATCGAAGTAACTGCTGGTAGCGCCGGTAAGCCAGCAAATCGCTTTCGAGAGTATAAACCCGATAGCGCATCTGCTTAAAAGCCGCGCCCATATTCCGATCGTAAATTTTGCCATACTCTTCGAGTACCCGCAAAGCTTCTTCCACCCGACAGAAATTCGCCTCCAGTAGCTGCTGAATGCTCGAACGCTGCTCTTCCTGCGGGTGAGTCAACTCCGTACCCGGATCGGCCGGCGTATCCCTAGAACTGCGAAGTTCTGCGACGTGCCAAGCCGCCAATTCTTGACGCAGTTCCTTGCACTCGCCAGCTAAATCGGCGCTGTTGAGACCAAACCTGCACCATTCTTCAATAATTCTCAACCCTTCGCGCGATCGATCTAAATTTGCATCTAAAATCCGGCAGAGGGCTGGCTGTGCCGGTAAAGTTCTGTTTTGTTTGTCGGTCATTCAGAACCACCCTAATTATAATTAATCCTACCAGTCAAACCGCTACATTGTCCCACGCCGTCATTCGATTTTAGATTTTAGATTTTGGATTTTGGATTGACTTGCGCGAGATAAATTCGGGGGCTTGAGGATTTTAGATTTGAGATGCTTTCGATTGATTCCACGGAGCGAGACGGGGGCTTGTACCACCTTTGAAATTCTTGGTCAAGATCGTAGCAAAGTGATCGGCCTAATTTTTACCTCCACCGATTTAATTTAGACAAATTTTTAAGTTTTATTGAATTTGAGAAAAACGAAGCATAATAGATCAAACTTGATGAGAGTGAAATCGTTAAGCTGCATACCACACTTGGGAGGAGAGCCGTGAGGTTAGCAGAACAACACAAAAGATTAAGGGAGAACAACCCAAGCAGGCGGGCGTCTTTAAACTTCGATCGCGAAAACCCGACACGAAACACCGGAGGCGAAACTCGGATCACAGATAAGTTGCGTTTTTTTATGCTGATTTACTTACAACAGACCTGGTGCAAAGAAAAGCGATCGCAAAAATCTTATTTGAGTTCTTGCCTTCTACTCGTTTTTGCCACCACCGCCCTTTGCAACCATCAACCGTCAGTTATCGCTGCCGGGATACCGGGAGTGCAGCTACTTTCTCAGACGCTGCAGAGCGAGATTAACATACTGTACGTCAGCTCGATCGGCGGCAGCGACACAGGAGGCAACGGCAGCGATCGAGCTCCGTTTAAAACCCTTACCTACGCATTAAGCGTGGCCCCGCCCAAAACAGCGATTTTGCTAGCGCCCGGTACTTACAGCGAGCAAACCGGCGAAAAATTTCCATTAATGCTCAGGCCCAGCGTGACAGTTCAGGGAAATCCCAACACTCGCGGTCAGAATATTGTCATCAAAGGCGGAGGATACTTTATCAGTCCGACTTCGGCGGGTCAAAATATTGCGATTTTAGGCGCAGATGGGGCGGGACTCAGCGGGGTGACGGTGACGAATACCAACTATCGGGGTTACGCTTTGTGGATCGAATCGAGTTCTCCGACGGTTGTTAACAATACTTTTTCTGGCAGCACTCACGACGGCATTTCGGTAGTGGGTACTTCCAGGCCTACGATTGGCGGGAATGTTTTCTCGAAAAATGGAGCTAACGGCATCACGATTTTTGGCACTTCCCAGCCGGAAGTTCGAGATAATGTGTTTGAAAACACGGGATTTGGGGTGAATGTAGCGCAGAACGCTTCGCCTCTGCTGATTGGCAACAAAATTACTCGCAATAAGGATGGCGTGGTGGTGCAAGCTAATGCTAGACCCGTGCTGCGTAACAATTATATCGAGAGTAATCGGCGGGACGGAATTGTGGCGATATCGAGCTCTCTGCCGGATTTGGGAACTGCTGCCGAACCGGGGGGCAATGTCATTCGCAACAACGGTCAGTACGATGTCAACAATGCGGCCAAAGGTCAAGTAATCCCAGCTTACGGGAATCAATTGTCGAGCAGCCGGACGACGGGATCGGTTGACGTGGCGGGAACTTTTACCCCTGGGCCAATGGGGGGAAGTGCTTTGCAGCGTATAGCCGATCGACCTCCCAACATCGGTGGCCCCGACACTTCTCTCCCTGCTTACACCCCCGGACGGCTAAGCCCCAGAGTTGAAAGAGCGCCACTTCCCCCGCCTGCGCCCGTTTCCAGGCGACCAGTGCAAAATCTATCGGCACCGCCAAGCGCTCAGTTGCAGCAAGAGCTTTCTGGGAGGAATGTCGGTGCTTCATCGGTAGTCCCAGGGACGATCGCAATTCCTGTGCCCGATCCGAATTATCGATCAGTTTCGGAAAGTTCGGTACAGCAACCAATGATTCCTCCCAATTTTGATAGTTCGAGTTCGGTTGCTTCCGAAGGTAGATTGCCGGTTCCGGGCCGCAACATTCCGATCGGAAGGGGCGGCTATGTACCTGCTGCTTTAGGGGGGAATTCTTGGCCCGATGCCGCGGATAATTCGCCGTCGTTCGATCGACCGTCTGCTTTGGGTTTGCGCTATCGAGTTGTGGTGGATGCCAACAGTTGGGGCGATCGACAAAAAATGCAATCCCTCGTTCCCGGTGCTTTTCGCAGTTTTGCCAGCGGGCGACCCGTGATGCAAGCCGGTGCTTTTCGGGAACGCGAAAAAGCTGAGGAATTGCTACAAATGCTCAGCGCTAACGGTTTGAATGCTCGAATTGAAGAAATTAAATGAAATGGTCATTAGTCAGTAGTCATTAGTCAGTAGTCAGTAGTCATTAGACCTCTTTCAAAAATAACTAGGACGGGCAAGATGCCCGTTCCAAAATTTTATTAAAAGGACTTTTGCCAGAGGTCTATCAACTGTCAACTATCAACTGTCAACTATCAACTGTCAACTATCAACTGTCAACTGTCAACTGTCAACTGTCAACTGTCAACTGTCAACTGTCAACTATCAACTGTCAACTGTCAACTGTCAACGATCAAAACTTTTAGGGCCTAGCATATCGGATGCCAGACCCTAAAAAGTTTGTAAATTCAGTTGATTCAAGTGGGTTTTTAGCTCTGCTGAGTTTCAGCCAACTACAACTAAGGTGGACTTTTTTGCTTGCAACTACTCTGCATACGAGCTAGCTATCAGCGGAGTCTATTCAGACTTCTGTGTTTGACTGTTCTGCGATCGCAACTTTTGATTAATCCAATAGCCTCAAGCTATCTAACCAATACGAATCGCAATATCAACCTTTCTGTGCTAATAAGCTACACGGTTCAGGCGTTGCCTGCGAACTAGAGCCGATCGGGACAAATACTCTAATTCCAAATTTTTTATCCAAGTTTTTTGTGCTTCTTGGTTTTGCCCCTCATGTTTTTAAGTTAACACCAACTGCGCGCCTAAAAACACTTTGTTTACCAAACTTGACACTTTTTGATGTGACGAAATACTTCCAAAAGCGATTATTAACAATTTGTACGATCGCCCGATACCGCAACGTGCATAGCCGGCACTATTTGCTTGGTGTCAACGCAGCAGAGCTTCCCAAGTTGCGCGGCCGACAATGCCGTCTGCTGGCAGTTGATATTGTCGCTGAGCCGCCTTGACAGCAGCTTGAGTTTCCGGGCCAAACACGCCGTCAGCACTCACGCGCAAAAATCCCTTGGCCCGCAGCCGTTCTTGCAAATCTCTGACTGCCGGCCCGCGCATTCGTCTTCTTAAAACGGGAAAATTGGTGGGCTGCGCTTCGGGGCTAATCTCTGAGTTGTCGGCAGTTGGGGGAATGTTGGCTGTGGGGTTTTCGACCATCGCGCTCCGAGTCGCAGGAAACAGCCGGTTCCAAGTATCTTGACCGACTATGGCGTCGGGAGGCAGGCCTGCTGCTTCCTGGAACTGAGACACAGCTCTAGCGGTGCTTTGTGAGAAAATCCCGTCTACAGTGCCAGTATAAAAGCCCAACAATTGAAGAGCAGCTTGGAGTTCGATGACTTCCGAGCCGCGGCTGCCCAATTTGAGCGTGGGGCGGACGATCGCACCTGTTTGAGCGATCGGGCTGTTGCTGTTACTCTGTTCGGAGGTAGGTAGCTGTGCGACAGCAGGAGTAGGGGCGATCGATCCCATTACCAATAAACCGCACAAACTCCAGCCGAAGAGCAAACTGGGAACCTCGCGGGCTTTATTCCAGGTTGCTGTCAAGTTTTGGGACATTGGGAATTCGACCTCTGCAAAACTGGTAGCGATCGTACATCAAATCTGGAAAAAATTTACGCATCGGGCATGGGGCATTGGGCATTGGGCATTGGGCATTGGGCATTTCTGATTCCCCTCCCTTCCCTTTCCTAAAAATAATTTATCCCCTGAAATAGCTGCAATTGGCAAAAAAACTGCTAGATTGCCCTACAGAAAACATTGAACCGCGTTCATTGGGCCCCAGCAACACCATGTCCGAATCCATAACCGCCAGCCAAATAGACATCGGCAACGTCAACATCGGGAACTTCCAAGTCGGCAGCATCAGCGGCACCAAATACAACGACCTCAACGCCAACGGCCGCCCTGATCCTGGAGAATTCCCCATTCCCAACTGGCAAATCTACCTCGACCTCAACAACAACGGCCAGCCTGAGTTTAACGAACCTTCCACCCTCACAAACCCGCAAGGCAACTACATCTTCGCCAACCTGCCGCCGGGAACTTACCAAGTTAGGGAAGTCCAGCAGCCGAACTTTCGCCAAACTACCCCAAATCCCGCACCCATCACGATTACCAGCGGCACAAATGCTGGCAATATCAATTTTGGCAACAACTTTAACGCCGGGACGATCGCAGGCACAAAATTCAACGACATCAACAACAACAGCAGCCGAGATCCTGGGGAACAAGGGCTAGCTAACTGGCAAATTTACCTCGACCTCAACCGCAACAACAGGCTCGACGGTGGCGAACCGGTTACTTTGACAAACGCTCAGGGCAATTACGCTTTTGTCAATATTCCCGCAGGTACATATTTGGTCAGAGAAGTCCAGCAACCGGGTTTTCGCCAAACCACGCCTGACCCCGGCCCGGTTAACGTTACTTCCAACGCGACTGTCAACAACATCAATTTTGGCAATGTCTTTTTTGTCGGCAGCATCAGCGGTCTCAAATACAACGACCTCAATGCCAACAGCGTCAGAGATGCGACAGACCCGCCTCTGGCTAACTGGCCAATTTACATCGACCTCAACGGCAACGGCAGCTTTGAGCCCGGCGAACCCAACACCATCACAAACCCCCAAGGCAACTACACTTTTGCCAATGTTTCTCCCGGCCGGTATTTGGTGAGGGAAGTCCAGCAACCGGGATGGGTACAGACTACGCCAAATCCAGGCCCGATCGACATAACTGGCAATACCAATGTTGTCGGCGTCAATTTCGGCAACAATTTTCCTACCGGCAGCATCAGCGGCTTCAAGTTCAACGACCTCAACGGTAACGGTATCAACGAACCGACGGAACCGAGAGTTGCCAACTGGCCGATTTACCTTGATTTCAACAACAACGGCGGCCGAGACCCCAACGAACCTTCGACTTTAACAAACCCCCAAGGTAATTTCTCTTTTATCAATTTGCCTCCAGGGACTTATGTGGTGAGGGAAGTCCCGCAGCCCGGTTTTCGACAAACCACGCCAAATCCGACTCCGATCGCCGTGGGCAACGGCACAAATGCCACTAATCTCAGCTTTGGCAACGTGTTGGTAACGGGCACGATCAGCGGTGTGAAATTTAACGATTTTAACGCTAACGGCCGCCTAGATCCGGGGGAACCGCCGATCGCCAACACTCAGATTTACATCGACCTCAACAACAACAGCAGTTTAGATCCGGGCGAAGCGAGTACCTTAAGCGACGTTCAGGGCAATTACAGTTTCCGTAACGTTCCTGTAGGTAGTTATGTTGTCAGGGAAGTTCCGCCGCCCGGTTTCATTCCAACGACTCCACCTGCGGTGGTTGTTGTCTCCGCAGATATTCGGGCTAGCAGCATCGATTTGGTGATGCCAGATGCTGAGGGTTGGTCGGCTAAATCCTTGAAGGGCGACCTGCTGACGGATGCCAGCAACTATACCGGGCCCGAAACTGCGGGTAATATGGGGGCGGATAGCTTGCTTTTGAGCGAGGGTCGTGATAGTTATCGAATTAGTGATTTTTTTGTCGATCGACCTGTTGCCAATTTAGGCAATATTCCTAACATTGGGCCACAGAATGTCGGTCTGGATACTTATGCACAAGTCGGTGAATTTGTCAATAAAAATGAATTAATTAAAGGGGCGATCGCTCACTCGTTTGTGCCGATGGGCGCGAGAGATTTCGGGGTTATGTAGGGTGACACATTCGCTCGATCGCCCGGAATCCCAAACCGCAGATAAAAATCAGGAAGAGGTTAAAGGGCGATCGCGTGATACCCTATTGTTGGCAACCTCCAACACTCAAGCCTAAGTTCCGGCAACTCCGAAGCTGGCTTGTATATTGGGTGCAATATTCAGAGGCAGTAGCATCTCTGTCAGTGAGAAACTATCAGGTAATTCCCCCAAACCCGATCGGCGTATTTCCAGGCAAAGCAAGTCATATCAAGTCCGGTAGATCGATCGATGCTGGGATATCTGTCATTGGCAATCCCAGAGGAGGCGAGCGTCAAGGACAGCGAACCAGGACGAACAAGAACAATGCAGCCGGACTTGATATCAGGGGGGAGAAGTCAGTCTTAGGCTTTTTAAAGCTCGAAACAGCAAGTATGTACGGACAGAGAAGGTGTGCAAATCCTGAAGATGTTGCCCTCAAATTGCCAGGGTTCTTCAAAACCTGATATACTTGCCAGCGACAAAGCTTGAGGCATTGTTGTGTGAGATGGGAACATTACCTCAAGTACAGACGTATGTAAAATCGAGTAGCGGTTGTCAGCTATTAGTAAAAACTACTCAGCAAGTTACAACCCATACAGTAGTCTGTAATTTACGTGGATTTAGGTGTGAAGGAGAGAAATCATGGCAGATTTAGGTTTAACTAACGAAGAGCAATTGCTCACAGCCCAGCAACTACAGCCAGTTGTGGTTGGGAATGCTGGCCCGGCAATTTTAGGAATCAAGTTCTTTGACCAGAACCGGGATGGCATCAGACAGGCAAATGAACCTGGTCTGGCGAATGTCAACATCCGCCTCGAGTCAGCAAGTACCACAATATCAACCACGACGGACGCTAACGGCGCGTTCTCATTCATAAATCTTGTCCCGGGCAATTACGTACTCAGGGAAACCGTAATACCTGCTAATTTGACCCCTACTACTCCCAACCCCCTCGCTGTCACCGTTGGCAACAGAAATGTCAACGTTTTCTTTGGCAACGGCCCAGTCGATGTAGGCAGCCGAATCGTTGGATGCAAATATTTAGACATAGATGCCGACGGCTTCCGAGACGGGAATGAACCGGGGATTAAAAATGTCAGGATATATATTGATTCAAATGGCAACGGTCAACGCGATGCAGGGGAACAGAACACTTTAACAGACAAAAATGGTGCATGGTCGTTCAACGTAGCACCCGGAACCTACAAGATTCGGGAAGAACGGATCAGACGACAGATTAATTCTGTTACCGGACTAGAAGTTAATGCTACGGATGCAGAACCCTTAGAAACACAAGATTTTCCCCAAAGCACTCCCCCCGGCAACGTTCCCATACTGGACGTGACGGTAGCAGCCGGTCAAACCTTTGCCTGCGCTCAAGTTGGCGATACTCCGCTCTATCAAATTGAAGTTAACAAATTTCGCGACATAGACCGCAACGGCTTGCGAAATGTGGTTAGTGGAGTATTGGAACCCGCCATTGCCCGAGTACCGTTTATTTTAGATGTGAACGGGAACGGTCGCTGGGATGGAGCAGGCTCGGAACCGATAGCCATCACAGATGCGAACGGAGTCGTTACCTTCAAGGATTTGCGAGCTGGCAATTACAGAGTGTTGGAAATTTTTCCAGGTGTACTGCCTGCAGAAGTAGGTGGCGGTGCCCCAGGAAACCTGAATGCTCCAGTAGCAACCACTCCAAACCCCGCTCTGGTTTCGGCACCAGGGCCACAGGCGCGATTCCAGGGTACTATCAGCAGAGAGCAACCGCTGCTAGTAGCAGACTCAACCTACACGCTGAAACCAAACGACCCTAAATTCGTAGACACCAACCGCGACGGCGTTCAACAACCAGGTGAAAGATCGATCGCGACCACTGGTGAGCGGCCAATTTTTGCAGCGCCAGTTACAACTTTACCAGCGCCCAACCCATCGCCATCACTTACCTTTACTCCGGTTGGAGCTACTCAGGGTATTGGCAATAATGCAGGTGTGGGCAACACTCTACCACTCATCAATGTCTTCAAATACAACGACTTGAATGCCAACGGTCGCTACGAACCAAATCAGGGTGAAGCGCCAATTAGGGGTATCACTGTCTTCCTGGACACCAACAATAACGGGACTCCCGACACTGGCGAACAGCAACTGATCACAAATGACCAGGGAAGAGCTGCCTTTTCCAACTTGGCACCGGGCAACTATGTCGTCCGAGAAGTGGTACCGCCGAATTTCTCGCCTTCTACTGCAGATCGCGTTGATGTTACCCTGAACACTCAGGACGCCAACGTTACCTTTGCCAACACACCTAACAGCAACATCACCGGTTGCAAGTTTGAGGACTTCAACCTGAACGGTTATCGAGATGGAAATGAGCCAGCAATTGCGGGTGTCACCATTGCTATCGATACCAATGGTGACGGTGTGTTGCAAGCAACAGAGCCCACTTCTATTACCGATCAGTTTGGTACCTTTGCATTCACCAATTTGCGCCCTGGCAATTACAGCGTTCGGGAAGTATTACCTTCGGGCTTCTTCAAAACGACTCAACCGCTGGATATTGTTCTCGGTGCGAATCAAACCTTTACTTGTGCTTTGGTGGGTAACTCTCGCCGCTATGACCTCTTGGTTCCTAAATTCCGAGATGACGACCGCAACGGTATACGCAACGGAAACGAACCGCCCCTGGCCGATGTGCCCTTCACTTTGGATTTCAACGGCAACGGTCGCTACGATGCTGCAACAGAACCGCTGGTGAGAACTGATGCTGCTGGTATTGCTCGGTTTAATAATTTGTCTCCAGCCAGCTACTCGGTTTTGGAAGTCTTCAATACTCCGGGCGTTACCAACAATTTCCCGATCCCAACTGGGCCCAACCCGGTTAGCTTTGACGTGCCGGGCCCTAACACAGTGCCTACGACATCTGTGACGACCCCAGACCCATCGGGAATAGTAAGACTAAGTAGCATGCAGGGGGAGGATCTGCTGATTGGTAAATCTCCGGAGGAGCCAACTCCTACCGATCCTCTGAATAACCCCGGCATTTCACTTGATGCTACGGTTAAGGCCAGCGTCGATCACTTGCTCGGAGGTAGTCCAGGTATTAGCTTTGCTAATGAGGATCTGACCAGTTTAAGCCCAGTGGCGAGTGCAATACCTGTATTGGTGCCTGGAGATCTGACCAATTTACTGCTAGGTACTACGACTACTACTGAGCCTAATTTGTTTAATGTTAACTAGGGTTTCTAGTTCGAGACTTAGCAATTAGCAGCTAGCTTGTTTAAACAGCACGTCAAATGATGTTTTGGCGTGCTTTTTGCTGTTTTGACAATAATAACAAGCGGTTTCGATCGCCCGAACTGTCTTTAGTAGTAGACTACGATCGGCAAAAAGAGCGATTCCCTAGTTACAGAAAACCTTTATTTATAGAGGTAGAACTTAGAGGAATATGTTATGCCAACTCAACAACAAACCAATCCGGCTCAACATCAAGAACAGCAACCCGGTATTGAATCCGAGATGACTCCGCAACCTCAATCCTTCGCGGAGGGATATCGCGGTAGCGACAAATTGCGCGATAAAGTAGCCTTAATTACTGGCGGAGACAGCGGTATCGGGCGTGCGGTAGCCCTCGCCTTTGCCAAGGAAGGCGCTAACGTAGTCATCAGCTATCTTAACGAAGATGATGATGCCAAAAAGACCAAAGAGGCGATCGAACAACAAGGCCGACGCTGTATTGCGATCGCCGGCGACATCGGCGATGAAAGCCTCTGTCAAAACCTTGTAGAACAAACAGTTAAAGAATTCGGCCGCCTCGATATCCTCGTCAACAACGCCGCCGAACAGCATCCCCAAGAAAGCATCGAAAACATCACCGCCGAACAATTAGAGCGCACATTCCGCACCAACATTTTCTCAATGTTTTACCTCACAAAAGCCGCTCTCAAACACCTCAAAGAGGGAAGTGCAATTATCAACACTACCTCTGTCACCGCTTACAAAGGCAATCAACAATTGCTAGATTACTCCTCCACAAAAGGAGCAATTGTTGCCTTTACTCGCTCTTTGTCTCAAAGTTTAGCTGAGAAAGGAATTCGCGTCAACGGAGTCGCCCCCGGCCCGATTTGGACGCCTCTAATTCCTGCAACTTTCCCTGAAGAAAAAGTGGAGAAATTTGGTGCAGACACGGCCTTGGGACGCGCCGGTCAACCCGATGAAGTTGCCCCCAGTTACGTGTTTTTAGCTTCCAAAGATTCGTCTTACATGACGGGTCAAATTTTGCATCCCAACGGAGGATCTGTGATTAACGGCTAAAATCTTCTTGCTTCCAATGCTCGTAGGGGCGGGTTTTACCGAAAATCTTTGAATGAAATTCATAATATAAATAAACTCGCCCCCGAGTTGTGGAGGGCGGGTTTATTTATATTATGAATTAGCCGAAATATCTTTCGTGAAACCCGCCCCTACAAATAATATATATATTTATTTATTTATTAAAATTGTCTTTCAAAAAAACAGTAATCCCGCCACATTGGTAGCGGGATTGATAGGTTGCAGTTTAGCTAGTTTTGAGCTCAGCTAGAGCTACAATTAGCTTGCTGCTGAATTAGCTCAGGTTAGCCATTTCTTGCTGGATAGTGCTTTTGGCTGCTTTGAATTGAGTAGCCATTTGTTCCATTTGTGCTTCGCTCAAGTTGCGGCGAATGTGAGGGAACATATCGTTTTCTTCTTGTCGAATGTGATCTTTAACCGCTGTTTGGAGCTGTTTGATTTGGTCTTTGAAATCAGAAGAACTAGGGTTGAGAGCCTTAATTTGGGCAAGCATCTGCTTCATTTCTGCTTGCTCGCTGTACAGTTCTTGAGTATTGCCGTAGTAGCTGCGAACTGCGGGATAAACAACTTGTTCTTCTGCTTCTGCGTGAACGCTGAGGTCTTTGTAAAGTTGACCGAAGAATTCTTGCAGTTTTTGAGGATCGTCGGTGCTTGCGATTTCCATAAATAGGGTATCGGTTTTGCGGTGATCCATTGAGATGATTTCGGTGATGTTCATCTCATCTTTGCTGCGGGTAACTGCACCGCCGATGATGCCTGTCATGGCTGCCATTGCATCTTGCACGCGAGCCCAAACGCCTTGGTCGGGGTCTTTGCCGGTTAGTTCGCGCACGCCTAAAATTTCGAGAACTCCTTTGAGTTGTTCTTGGTGAGCGCGGTTCTCAAAGTTAACTGTGTTGAGCGGGGTAATGGCAGCTTCGATGTCGGCGCCGACTACTTGAGCAGCTTTGTGAATTAACAAACCAGCCATTGTTTGTTTGTGTTTGAGCAGTTCGTGCTGGGTGACTTTTTCAAACAATGTGAGTTCAGAACCTTGCATGAGTTTCTGAACTTCTTCAATCATTTTGGCGCTGGTTTCTTTGGGTTCGGTTTGAATGCCGTATTGAACGATTACGGTTTCTAATACGCCCAAGTTTTTGCGATCGTCTTCGAGCATATCCCGGAAGCGCTGGGCTAGTTCGGAGTCGTTGCAGGAATTGATGAACAATTGCTCGTTGGCGATCAACAGATTTTGCAGCGCTTTCATGTCTGCTAATTTCATCGCGATCGCTTGGCGCTTGGTATCTTCTAAGGTAGCTACCATCAGTCGTTTCTCCTCTTAAGGTCTTTAGTGTTCTTACATCTCTTAATTTATTGATATATTCTGATAACATCCTCTTTCTCCCGACTGATTCATTAATATCCCGTGCAACCTATTGACTTTTGAGCAAAAAAATGGTAATAAATTAAGGCTCAAGGTTGTTTGAAAAAAAGCAAAAATTACTTCCTGACCACTGCCCACTGCCCACTGCCCACTGCCCACAGTCAACAGTCAACAGTCAACAGTCAACAGTCAACAGTCAACAGTCAACAGTCAACAGTCAACAGTCAACAGTCAACAGACTTTTGTATCAATTAATCCCGATCGCAGAGCTGGAAAGCGCTACCATAGTTGCAGCCGAAGTTAACTAAAGTTTAAGAATAACTAGCTTGTCTCAACTGCTCACTGCTTTAGAGTTCCCAGCCAATGTCTGGAAGCTGAATAATGGGTTAACGGTCATTCACCAGCGGATTTCGGCCACACCGGTGGTCGCGCTAGACGTATGGGTGAGGGCTGGCGCTACGCTGGAGCCGGATTCTTGGTCGGGAATGGCTCATTTTCTAGAACACATGATATTTAAAGGGACGGATTCGATCGCCCCTGGAGAATTTGACCAAGTAATCGAAAATCGCGGCGGTGTCGCGAATGCAGCTACAAGTCACGACTACGCGCATTTTTTCGTCAACGCTGCGGCTGATTATTTAGCAGAAACAGCGCAGCCACTGGCAGAATTGCTACTGCGGGCTTCGATTCCGGATCGGGAATTCGATCGGGAGCGAGATGTGGTGCTAGAAGAAATCCGTCAAGCTCAAGACAATCCCGATTGGCTGGGTTTCCAAGCAATGATGGAAACAGTTTACCAGCGACATCCCTACAGGCGATCGGTACTCGGCACGGAAGAACTGCTGATGTCGCGAACTCCCCACGAAATGCGCTGTTTCCACCGATCGCACTATCAGCCGGAAAATATGACAGTGGTGGTAGTCGGCGGAATTGATGAACAACAGGCCAGAGATATTACGGGAAAAGCTTTTGAGGAGTTTTCCGATCGGTGGGATTGTCCCAAATTAACCGCAGAGGCGGAACCGCCACTGATAGAAATTCGCCGTCAGGAACTCTGTCTCCCCCGATTGGAACAAGCGCGGCTGATGATGGCCTGGACGGGTCCGGGAGTTGAACATTTGCAAAGTGCTTGCGGCTTGGATTTGCTGTCAGTGTTGCTGGCAGACGGGCGGACTTCGCGTTTAGTCAGGGAACTGCGGGAAGAATTACAATTGGTAGAGGCGATCGACAGCACTTTCTCATTGCAACGGGAATCGAGTTTATTTACTATCAGTGCAGTCTTGGACGCGAAGGATGTCGAAGAGGTGGAATCTCGGATTTGCGATCGACTTTGGCAATTGCAGTCTGAGCCTGTTTCCGAGGTAGAATTGCTGCGCTGTAAGCGTTTGCTGTGCAACGATTTTGCTTTCTCGCTCGAAACGCCGGGACAGCTAGCGGGTCTTTATGGATATTACAATACGATCGCCACTGCCGAATTAGCGCTCAGCTATCCCACCAGGATTAAAGCATTTGGGCCATTAGACCTCCAGCGCCTAGCTCAACAATATCTCTCTCCCCGACGCTATACGGCCGTGGTACTCAAACCAATCTAATAACGGTGGACGGTTAATTGAAAAAAGGTAAAAGAAAACTTGCAACTAAAACAGCAAGAGCGATGGTTACATTAAGTCACGATCGTTTTAAGCATATGCCATAAAAAGTAGATTTAGGTGGATTCCTAGATTTACCGGGTTAAATGTATCTGTTACTGTGGTCAACAATCAACAGCGAACAGTCAACAGTCAACAGTCAACAGCCAACAGTCAACAGTCAACAGTTAACAAAGAATTCAATGAAAAATGAAATCCAGCGCACGGTTTTAGACAACGGTATTGTTGTCTTAGCAGCAGAAAATCCAGCAGCAGATATTATTGCAGCTAGGATATTCCTGCGGGCCGGCAGTCGCTACGTGCAGCCGGAACAAGCAGGATTGTGTCACTTGCTGTCGGCGGTAATGACTAAGGGAACCGATCGGCTGTCTTCGCTGGAAATTGCCGAGCGTGTAGAATCGGTGGGAGCGAGGTTGAGTGCCGACTCTACTACAGACTATTTTTTAGTGAGTTTGAAGACGGTTTCTGCAGATTTTGAGGAGATTTTGGAGTTGGCGGCGCAATTGACCCGATCGCCGAATTTCCCGGAAGCTGAAGTCGAGCTCGAACGCCGCATTGCCATATCGGCAATTCGATCCCAACAAGAACAGCCATTTGCGATCGCCTTCGAGCAATTGCGGCACGCGATGTACCAGGAACATCCCTATGCTTTCTCTCCCTTGGGCACGGAAGCTACTATGTCAAAGCTCACCAGAAACGAGCTCGAACAGTTCCACAAAACCTATTTCCGTCCCGATAATGTAGTTATTTCTGTAGCCGGCAGAATCTCGACTGAAGATGCGATCGCCCTGATCGATCGAACTTTTGGGGACTGGAAAGCGCCTTTAACACCCCTGCCCACTTTAACCGTACCCCCCCTATCACCTTCCCCTCAATCGGTCGTTAAGGCGCAAGATACGCAGCAATCAGTGATTATGCTGGGCTACCTCGCACCCTCTGTCAAAAATCCCGACTATGCAGCGATTAAGTTGCTGAATACTTATTTGGGTAACGGTTTGTCGAGCCGATTGTTTGTGGAATTGCGGGAAAAGCGGGGCTTGGCTTACGACGTTTCCGCGCTCTACGCGACGCGCTTGGACACGGCTCAGTTTGTCGTGTACATGGGTACGGCGCCGGAAAATACAACGACTGCTTTTGAAGGATTGCGTACAGAAGTCGATCGACTCACCAGCATCCAACTAAGCGAGGAAGAATTGCAAGCTTGCAAGAATAAAATGCTCGGTCAATATGCTTTAGGAAAACAAACTAATTCGCAAATTGCCCAAGTTTTAGGCTGGTACGAAATTTTGGGATTGGGAATTAAATTTGACCAGCAATTTCAAGAAGAAA
This sequence comes from Microcoleus sp. B7-D4, assembly GCF_036705125.1. Taxonomy (NCBI): domain Bacteria; kingdom Bacillati; phylum Cyanobacteriota; class Cyanophyceae; order Oscillatoriales; family Microcoleaceae; genus Microcoleus; species Microcoleus sp. B7-D4. Next base: position 193 of record NZ_JAUBTT010000082.1, on the reverse strand, counting down.
TTGCACAGGTGACAGCTTCACAAGCGCGGGATGCTGCTAAGAAATACTTCATCGAACCGTATATTTCTTTGGTGGGCCCGGAGGCGGCGATTACAGAGTTGGGAGTGGCGGCTGTTTGTTAAGGAATGAGAATTAAATAACTTCCACTCTTGAAAGTGGGATGGGCGTCCCGCCCGTCCTTTTTGGACGGGCG
>NZ_JAUBTT010000218.1:3393-3611 GCF_036705125.1 Microcoleus sp. B7-D4 | reverse complement strand
TTGGATTGGTTGGAGTGGTTGGATTGGTTGGAGTGGTTGGATTGGTTGGAGTGGTTGGATTGGTTGGAGTGGTTGGATTGGTTGGAGTGGTTGGAGTGGTTGGATTTGTTGGAGTTGGTGTCAGAGTTGTGGTGAAGGGATCTTCGTTGTTGCCCGGAGTGGGGTCAGCCGTGGGTGAGGTACTTCTGGCGGTGTTGGTGACGCTGCCTGATGCAGGT
>NZ_JAUBTT010000218.1:0-3293 GCF_036705125.1 Microcoleus sp. B7-D4 | reverse complement strand
CGTTTTCGGCTGTGCTTGGGCCGTTATTGACTGTCGAAATTGTGTAAGTAACTATTTCACCCGGTGCTGCTGCCGTAGTCCCGGTTTTGGTGGTAACTAGGTCGGCACTAGGTGTGAGAGTTGTGGTGAAGGGAGCTTCGTTGTTGCCCGGAGTGGGGTCAGCCGTGGGTGAGGTACTTCTGGCGGTGTTGGTGACGCTGCCTGATGCAGGTGCGATGAAGCTGACTGTGTTGGTGACGGTGACACCGCTGGCTAAGCTGGGAACGGGCGCGAAGCTGACAATGCCTGTATTCTCATCGTAGACACCGCCGTTGACTCCTGTTAAACCGCGAACGATGGTGTCGGTAATGGTGACGTTTTCGGCTGTGCTTGGGCCGTTATTGACTGTCGAAATTGTGTAAGTAACTATTTCACCCGGTGCTGCTGCCGTATCCCCGGTTTTGGTGGTAACAACGTCGGCACTAGGTGTCAGAGTTGTGGTGACTGTAGCAAGCGGATCAGTACCGTTGTTGTTCTCAGGAAAAGGATCAGGGGTAGCTGAGGTATTTCTGGCGGTGTTGCTGACGCTGCCGGATGCAGATGCAGGTGCGATGAAGCGGACTGTGTTAATGGCAGGAGGAGCACCGGAAGGCAAGCTGGGAATCGCTGGGAAGGTGACAATCCCAGTATCTGCATTGTAAACACCCTCGTTGGATAGACTAACTATATTTAAACCGGGAACAATGCTGTCGGTAACGGTGACGTTTGCGGCTGTGCTTGGGCCGTTGTTGACTGTCGAAATTGTGTAAGTAACTGTTTCACCCGGTGCTGCTGCTGTAGTCCCGATTTTGGTGGTAACAACGTCGGCAAGAGCAGCAACAATTGTAGTTGAGACTTGAGAGATGGGTTGGGAACTATTGTTGTTACCTAGATCTGGGTCGTAAGTGCTGGAGGTGCTATAGGCACTGTTAGTTAAGGAAGCGCCGACTGTTGCCGGAACTCTTGCGGTGATGGTGCGGGTTTCGCTAGCACCCTTAGCCAGAGTCGGAATCGCCGGCCATATGACAGTTCGCGTTTTGCTGTCTAAAGTACCGCCGTCGGAGGCGCTGACGAAACTTAAGCCTGCGGGCAGGGGATCTTGAATCAGGACGCTTTCGGCGCTGTCTGGCCCGTCGTTATTTGTGGAGGTAATCGTATAGGTAATGGTGCTGTTGGGTGTGGCATAGAGCGGGCCTTTTTTAACAATGGAAACGTCGGCTTTGAGTGCAGGCTCATCTATACTTTGAACGATGACATTGTTAACTTCGTGAATGTTTGTATTTTCCCCTGTCGAACCAGCAAAGCCAAATTTAAAAGTAGGTGGCACTTTTCCATTTATGGGTTCCAAATTTGGTATGTCGAGCAGTGTTTCGCCCGCATCAAATGTGCCACTACCGTCCAAGTCTAAGGCAACTGTCAGACGGTTAGGAAATGTTGGTGAATTCGCTGGAAATAAGGTAATTTGGACGCTTCTTTTGGTATTAGCATACGTGCGACTGGTTGCAGCTATATTATCTATGCCACCGGGAACGACAGTGCTAGTTAAAAAATTATAAGATCTGCTTTCGCTGCCTCTAATTCCTACTGCATCCGGTCGCTGCTCCGGGCCGCCCACACGCCCTCCCGATCCTGATTGACTGGCAGAAAAAAAGCCAAACTCGTCTAATCCGACACCTAAATAACCTCCTTTAATACCCGGTACAATTCCATTCCTATTATTCTGAGCATAGCCGAGAGAGCCGCCAAAGCCTCCCGCTGCTGTTGGCGTAGCTGTTCCGTCAATCAGGAAAAAACTAATGCCATCGGCACCAAGGAGGTCAACATTCGCAGGTTTATACCGGTCAGTACCTCTGTTATAGGCAAAGAAATCAAAGGTAATTCTCAGACCCTCAGTGGCTGAGATGGGGTTATTGTAGATTACAAAAGCTGATTGGTCAAAGGCGTTTGATGTTAATCTCAAAGTACCTTGATCCTCTGGATCGCCAGTCCCTAAAGCAGGAATAACTCCGCTGGGGTTTGGTGTACTACCTGCGGTTAAGCCAGGAGGTGAACCTTCCTTATTATAAATCCAAGGCCCGATCGCTGTTGTATTTTTAAATTCTTCAGCCGCTAAGGTAGCGAGGACTGATGTGTAGCCTTCTATGACTTCTTTTTCAAAGGCTATTTCGGTATTTATTTGTCCTGTAGTAATTTCTAATTCCCAGTCGCCACCTAATGCTGCACTCCCTGTTAGGTTATTGGAAGCAGCAATATTTGCTCCTGTTATTTCACTGAGTTTTTGTATGAATTTAATGCCGGATTCGCCTGCGGCTATGTTACAGCCGTAAAGTAAAATGCTGCCGGATTCGCTAAGGGCTTTTCCCCACTGCTGCAATTGGTTGCTGTAGGTTTCTAGATTATTAATATTAAGTTCCGCCCGGCCGATTTCTACTGCTGCTTCTCGGCCGTGAGAAACTATGTGCAGGCTGGTGATGTTGCTGCGCTGACCCAGAATTTCGGTGATTTGCTCGATTCCATCCCGGGTTCTATCGAGCAAGACTACTTCTGTACCGCATTTCACTCCCCTGAGCAACTCTTGGTAGTTTTCTACTTTTGAATCCACAATTGCTAGATTTTTTCGGCTAGCCGTCTCTGCTTTATGGCTAGCTTGTCTCAAGATTTTAGTTTCCATATTGGTAGATTTCCGTGTTTGTGTAGATGACCAAGTTGACAGATTTGGGATGGTTTTGATTTTTGGTTAATTTGGGTGCTAAATCTAAGCTGCCCATTTTCCTAGATGACGATAAACTTTCAAAGATAAAGCTTTGAAAGTTCTTTATTTATGAGACATAATAGTAACCTATATTTGTCAATTGTGATGTTTGTCAATCATTAGACAGGATTTACTGCGATCGCCCTTGGATGTCCTGATGCGGCCGAGCGCTGCAAATTCTAACATGAATAAGGGGTAACAGCCTTTGTATTAGCGAATATGCTCTCTTTCTGGGAAAAATGATATCAGGTCTAAGGTTAGTTATATGCTAAATTACTTACGGATTTATCAGCATAAGGGGTCTCACCCCTCATGCTGCTGTTCTTAGTCTGGTGACATTGAGGCTGGCTCAGACAGATTGAACCGTAAATATACAGAAAATACTAATTTCCTAAAAATTGGCAGATTTTGACTTTCAGGTGCGATCGCTCTTAAAAGTTGAGAGTACCTGACATCTTGCAGCAATATCAATAAGAGGATTTTTCGTGGGGTCGGGCGGGTTTATAGAACCTATTTGCAAGCT
>NZ_JAUBTT010000081.1:13098-39293 GCF_036705125.1 Microcoleus sp. B7-D4 | reverse complement strand
CGCCCGTCCTTTTTGGACGGGCGGGACGCCCATCCCACAAACTTGTGGAAGTTATTTAATTCTCATTCCTTAAGAGTTTTTAAGGTACTTTTCGAGAGGCGCGCTTCTACGAAACCCAGCCCAAAATCCGCAGCTAAGGCCATCAAAGCGGCTGGAATTGCCCCAGCCAAAAGTAACTGATTGTTGACGGTAGCAACGCCACGAAAAATAAACACCCCCAAGCCACCCGCACCAATTGCAGCGGCGATTGTAGCGAGTCCGATCGCAATTACCGCAGCAACTCGCACGCCCGCCAGAATCACGCCCAGCGCCAGGGGAATTTCCACTTGCCATAACAGTTGCATATCAGTCATTCCCATGCCTCTTCCCGCTTCCGTAATCGCTGGATCGACGCCGACAATACCAGTATAAGTATTGCGGATAATTGGCAGTAAAGAATACAGAGTCAGGGCGATAATTGCCGTGCGATCGCCTATTCCACCCAATACCGGCACCGGGATTAGCAAGCCAAACAAAGCTAAACTGGGAATTGTTTGCATAATATTAGCAAATCCCAAAATTGGCTTTTTCAATTTTGGTTTTCTCGTAGCTAAAATCCCCAGGGGAATCCCCACAATAATAGCGATAAAAATTGCAACAGTTACTAAATATAAGTGTTCACTGGCGCGCCGAATTATCTCCGCACCATACCGATTTAAAAATTCTATCATTTGGTAATTGGCAATTGTGGTATAATTAAAAATTTCGTAGGGGCGGGTTCACCAATATCTTTAATTCCCAACCATCAGCTTCAAAAACCCGCCCCGCCCATACCCATAAACCAATGATGCGATCGCACATCATATTATTACCCCGTCCCGGGTAATTGCAAACATTCAAGAAATGCCTGAGCTTCTGAATGCTGAGATTTCATAAAATCATCGGGCGATCCCAATTCAACCAACCGTCCGTCTTGCATCAAACCAATTCTAGAAGCTAACAAAAAAGCTTCTTGAATCCCGTGAGTCACAAAAATCACAGTTTTGCCGAGTTGCTGCTGCAATTGACCGAATTCCCGCTGTAATTCCAGACGAGTAATCGGGTCTAAAGCACCAAACGGTTCATCCATTAACAATATCGGAGGGTCAGCCGCCAGTGCTCTAGCGACGCCTACCCGCTGCCGCTGTCCCCCGGATAACTGATGGGGATAGCGTTTGGCGAAGTGCTGGGGGTCGAGGTTGACTAATTCTAACAGTTGCCGGACGCGAGATTGAATACGATCGCCCTCCCAACCTTCTAATTTCGGCACTAAACCGACGTTTTGCTCGACGGTAAAATGCGGAAACAAACCAATTTCTTGAATCACATAACCAATTTTTCGGCGCAGTTGAATTGGGTTCCACTGAGTTGTCGGTTTTCCCATGACAAGAACTTCGCCGCTGCTGGGCGTTAGTAAATTGTTAATCAATTTCATGGTAGTAGTTTTGCCACTTCCGCTGCGTCCCAGCAATACTAAAACTTCTCCTTGCAGCACTTTGAAATTGAGTTTCTCTACTAAATGCCTGCGGTTGAGGCGATATGTCACGTCGAGGCATTCGACAGCAACTTCTTTATTGAGAGGCATGATTACTTCCGGTGATTTGGGTTTTCAGGAATTTTAGAACTTACAGACAAGGGGCTAGAAACCCGGTTTTTTTCTTAGATAATTTGCTGCTTAACCCAATATTTGTCAGAGAAACCGGGTTTATGAGCGTAAGTCCTAAAATTAAAATCAGCGAGCATCGGGGGACAATTGCCAATTCTAAAATCTAAAATCTAAAATCTAAAATCTAAAATCGACTTGATTTTGCCATTCTAGCAGTAAGGCTCGACATTGGAGGCAAGTTAATTTTTTGAGCAAGTCGCGAATTCCGTCTGGGGTGACAGGATATTCAGCACCGAGAAGTTCGGGGTTTACTGTTGCTGTCGGGTGCAATTCTGCAACAAAACCGTAGAGTTTTTGATTGGAGAAGGAACTGTTTATTTCCCAGCCGACGGTGTTGATCGGTTCGATGCGGGCGATCGCACTTTCTGTCACGCCTAATTCTTTCTTGATTATAGCTGGAACGGCTTCTGCTGGCGTGGCTTCTGCTGGTACGCGACCGCCGGGAAAATCGAGGGTTGCTTCTGCCACGCCGGGGCGATACATCGGTGGGGGAAACAGCAATTTGTCAGCTTGAATGGTCAAGATTACAACTGAATCTGCTCTTTCTACTCGCCAATATTCTACTGTTTTTCCTTCGGTTGTTTCGAGATGTTCCGCGATTAGTTTTACCCAATGAGAGTTGATTTCTACAAAGCGATCTAGAGTTTTCCACTGGGATTTTGCAGTTTGGTTCATGTCGGAATTTTTGGAATAAATCATATCAATTCCGGTTGCACCGGAATGATGTTGACTGTTGACTGTTGACTGTTGACTGTGAATCGAACAACTGAAAATTGCGCCGAGATAGGTGGCGACTTGTAACAATCCTTCATGAATTGCCCTCTAATTTATCATTCCGATGCCGCCGGAAACGATATCAGGTGTTGTTTGTTATGGTAGGCGATCGTTGCCGAGCTGAACAATAGCCGATCGACCTTTTCAGCTTTGAGCCAGTTTTTTCCTCTCGATTGTAAATTTTTGCTACAACCTTACACATTCGCCTAGATAATTCCGTAACATAGACTACATAATCAAAATTTATCTGCGCCTTCGCTCTAGGTTGTTTCAACCGCGCCCTGGTTCAGAGTCTTAGCCCAAAAGGAGTTGTGATGAAACTGCAAACAGATATTCGTACTTGGCAATCCCAACCAACGCCCGGAAGCTTCGCCAGTGTCCGTGACTGGGAAAAATTTGGCTGCGCCGTACCTGCACCAAAATTGACTCCTTCTATGTGGGTTAAATTGTTCAATCCGCCAACCGCATTCAGCTTTGACGAAGCGTGGCTGTTGTGTGAATCTTCGGAAGAACAGTGGCTAGCTTGGATTCCTGATTATGGCGAAATTTTACTGAGTACACATGAATTTTGCGCTCCTAAATCGTGAATTACGCAGACAAACTTTCATAAACCAGGTGTTAAAATCCATATCCCTCGCGTTCCACGGGATTTTTTGGAAACAAGCTGGTTTCTGCGTAATTATCTCGTTTGCAGTGAGGAATGCAAGTCCTTAAACTTTGATAAGGACTTGCATTCCTCACTACAAACCTCTGATATAGCAATCCTAAATCATTTGCATAATTATTGTAGGGGCAATCCCCCCGTGGTTGCCCGATAGATAGGGGGTAGGCACGGGGAGTAGGGGTAGCACTACCCCTACAAATGTATCTGAATCATTTAGGATTGCTATAGCAATCCTAAATGAGTCGTAAACTTTTTACCCCACCCCAACCCTCCCCTTACTAAGGGGAGGGAGTAAGAAATTCACAAATGATTTAGGATTGCTATATATGATGTCGTTTCCGCCGATATCATAGAAGTCCTAATAGATATTAATTGAAATTTCGCCACCAAAAAGAGCAATAGGTTTTCTATTGCTCTTTTTGTTCAAAAACACTCTCTAGTTTTTATCTTTAGATAGCGGAAGTTATATCAACTGACCTCGATTGACCCCAATATCGCTGCGGTGACGGGTTTACTGTATCGATGCTTGCATGGGAGATATTGGTGAACCCGCCCTTACAGCAATTACGGTCAATTTAGCGCCTGTGATATTGCTGGCTTATTTGCAAACTGCACGGTTATTTGCGTTTCTGACAATCGTGCCTACTCTACCATTAATCTGAATCGGGTTCTTAGTGCTGGCTCGAATCAAGAGTGGTTGTTTGGCCAGACATTCTCTGATTGATGCTGCCCAGGAGGTGAGAGCTCCGGTGTATTCTGTACGACCCGCTGGGGCGCGAAACTGATCGGTAATTAGGAAATCCGAGGTAATGCTAGTGTCAGTACCAACATTGGTAATAATTGGAAAGTCAAATGCTCTGGGCAAGGTTCTGTCTTGGATTCTGCCCGGTACCAATTGGTAATTCTTCGAGCCACCCTTGTAGTCAATACCTGCTTGAGGGCTGGTGGGAGGGCTGGTTTGAGCCAATGCGGGAACAGGCAAGCTTGCTACCAAAACGGTGCAGGCACTCCAAAATAATTTCGATTTCATTCGATTCATCTCCTCAACTTTATGACGATTAGCACTAATTTAGGTAGGCTCAAAAGACACTAGCTTTTATTGAGAAAGCGCCTGATGATATTGAGCTTTTGAGTTTGAACTCAACTTACCTAATTTATTACCAAACATCTTCAAAAATGTTAAAACTGGTTGGCCTGACAAACTGTAGAAGAGTTTCAGTTGAGTTAGATATTTACACATCTGAAGTTGTTACAGCATTGGGGAGTCGGTTTTACCAGAATGATTCATTTTTGAGCGATGTCATTGGAACTTTATCAAATTTTGTCTCAGATATCAAGTTTTGCCGATCGCCTATCCTGTTTTAACACTGGTTTGCGGCTCGATCGAGGTTTGAGTGTTGCGGGCTATACCAGGGCGAGAAAGATGCTACAGTGCATCGATGGGCGTTTGAGTATTTTCAGGCGACAATAGACAGAGAAGGGGCTTGAAAATAGGTGATTTTAGTGGAAGATAGTAAATTTATCGACGTATCGGACATTATGGGTGTTCCCGCGGCTCCGGCGGGTTACAAATCGGGCTTTGTGGGTATTATCGGACGCCCGAATGTCGGAAAATCAACGCTGATGAATCAGTTGGTGGGGCAGAAAATTGCTATTACTTCGCCGGTGTCTCAGACGACGCGTAACAGGCTGCGGGGCATCCTAACGACACCGGAAGCACAAATTATTTTTGTAGATACTCCCGGAATTCACAAGCCACATCACGAATTGGGCAAGGTTTTGGTACAGAATGCCCGCACCGCGATTCAGTCGGTAGATGTGGTGCTGTTGGTGGTGGATGGTTCCGTGGAATCGGGAGGGGGCGATCGATATATTGTCGAAATTCTCAGCAATATCGGCATTCCGGTGATTTTTGGGATGAATAAATTGGACGAACAACCGTCCGATAGCGTGTTGATCGATCGAACTTACGAGCAAATTGTCAATCCTGAGTGGCCTGTAGTGAAATTTTCCGCTCTCACGGGCGAGGGTGTCGAGTCGCTGCAACAATTGTTAATCGAACATTTGGAGGTTGGGCCTTATTATTATCCGCCAGATTTGGTGACTGACCAGCCGGAACGCTTTATTATGGGCGAATTGATTCGGGAACAGATTTTGCTGCTGACGCGGGAAGAAGTGCCGCATTCCGTAGCAATTGCGATCGACATTGTTCAAGAAGAAGCAAAAATTACGCGCATTCTGGCGACAATTCACGTCGAACGGGACTCCCAAAAAGGTATTTTAATCGGTAAAAGCGGCAGTATGCTCAAGTCGATCGGTAGTGCGGCTCGCGAACAGATTCAAAAGTTAATTGAAGGCAAAGTGTATTTGGAGTTATTTGTCAAGGTGCAGCCGAAATGGCGGCAGTCGCGCACTCGTTTGGCAGAATTGGGCTATCGCGTGGAAGAATAAAGCGAACTGATGGAGCAAATAAGGGCGATCGTTGAGAGATTTGACAACTGAACTTCCCCTCGTAGGCAGAAGTTCAGTTTAAACTCACATCTTGCACCATTCTCAAGAACAGGCAAGATGCCTGTTCCACAAGAAAATTCACTCTTTGTGGAACAGGCATCTTGCCTGTTCCTAAACAAGTAATTGAGAATGGTGCAACATCTCAGTTTAAATTATTCCCCTAAAAACTCAGCCCGCAACTGTCAACTGTCAACTCTTTAAGCACGTTCTGCAAATTTTTGAACAGCTTTTGGTGCAAAAGCAGCAACTAAAAAAGAAGTTGTAATGTATTTGCCATCAGCATTTTTGCTAGTTATTGTGATTGCGCCAAACACAATTGCTGCAATCAGTGCAATAAAACTCATCGCTCGCATTGCCGAGTATTGTCCATTATCTGCCTGCAAAAATTGAGCCAGCTCTTGTCCGGGTTCAGAAGAATTTGCTGGAGCTTCAAGGATAGCAGAATGTGTCATTTGATTAACCTCATAAATGATTAAAGCTTAACTAACAGGACTTACGCAATAACTGAGAAACTACACTACCTGTAGTTGTAAAGTGCGCGTTTCACACCCTACAATTAGAGTCGGCACGTAAGTCCTATACAAGTGAGATATAGCCATCCTAAATCATTTGTGAATTTCTTACTCCCTCCCCTTGATAAGGGGAGGGTTGGGGTGGGGTAAAAAATTTACGACTCCTGCAAGGATTGCTATATACCGTTGTTTAGTGCGGTAACTTGCTCAAAGCGTGCCAAGTTCTCGGCCCGACAATTCCATCGGCTGGTAAACCCTTAATCGTTTGGAACTGGATCGCCGCTACTTTGGTCATAACCCCGAAGTATCCGTCAACAAAACCCAAATAGTATCCATTCAATTTCAAGACATTCTGAACAATTTTGACAGCATTACCTGAACTACCATTCATCAGAGTCGGCATATTCACAGGTGCACCAGAGTATAGTGCTTGCCAGGTTAGAGGACTGACAATCCCATCTTCAGGTAAAAAGACGCGGTGTTGATAGTCTTTGACGGCATCTTCAACATAGGTGTCGAAAATACCATCGATCGAAAAACCGTAATAATATCCCCAATGATATAAAAGCTGTTGCAGTTCCTTGACGGCTTGACCTGTAGAACCCCGTTTTAAAGTAGGTTTCATCAGTCCAGAGGCTTGAGCAACTGCAAGAGTAGATTGAGAAGTAGTATCGGCGACGACAGCGATAGCTTGATTATTGAGAGTTTTTTCTTCTGTAAACATGATGGGAATCCTCTGTGCATTCGAGTGTTTTCATTTGATATTTCAGGTATAACTGCTGTCTTCGGTGGCTTCACAGTCGCTTTTTATAGTGACACTTGTGTGAGCTCACACATTGGAGTGTCACTCATTTGAGTTATATCGTTTCCGCTTAGAGTTGATCGGCAGTGCGGCGCGAGAACAGATTCAAAAGTTAATTGAAGGTAAAGTATATGTGGAGTTATTTGTCAAGGTGCAGCCGAAATGGTGGCAGTCTCGCACCCGTTTAGCGGAATTGGGCCGGGTAGAAGAGTGAAACTTTGGCAGTTGGCAGTTGCGGTTCTTCCGTTCTTTAGACCTCTTGCAAAAAATCCTTTTCATCAATTGATAGGACGGGCAAGATGCCCATCCCACAAGAAAAAATAAATTTTGTGGGATGGGCATCTTGCCCGTCCTAATTATTTTTGCAAGAGGTCTTTTGAATCAAGAATCATGCACGACTTTCGCTCTGAGAGAGTTTCATCTGGTACCGAGAGTTACAAACCCCCGCTTAACAACTAGAACGCCATTCCAACAACCGTAAAGTAAACTGAGAGCAGCCCCATTCGCCCCAGTTGACCTATGCCACGTTGGTTCAATACTGCTGGCCCATGCCAAGAAGACATTCATTACGCACTGTCGCCCACGGTACGCTTACCAAGCTTAGAACGGTTAATCGCTCAACGCAACTATTTCGTCATCCACGCACCCCGGCAAGTGGGGAAAACCACCGCTATGCTGGCGTTAGCCAAACAACTCACCGAAAGCGGACAATACACCGCCGTGATGCTGTCAGTTGAAGTCGGCGCACCCTTCAGTCAAGACATCGCGGGTGCAGAGGATGCCATTCTCGGTGCTTGGCGACGGGCAATTTCGATTCGACTTCCCCCAGAATTGCAGCCGCCTGCTTGGCCCTCGTCGGAACCGGGACAGCAAATCGGCCATGTACTCAGCCTGTGGGCACAATCTTCTCCTCGTCCTTTGGTCATTTTCATCGATGAAATTGACGCACTACAAGACCAAGCGTTGATTTCTATTCTGCGACAACTGCGCGATGGTTATCCCAATCGCCCGAAAGCGTTTCCGCAATCGGTGGGTTTAATTGGTTTGCGGGATGTTCGCGATTACAAAGTGGCTGCTGGGGGAAGCGATCGACTCAATACATCCAGTCCGTTTAATATTAAAGTGCGATCGATTACTCTCAGAGATTTTAATGCCTCAGAAGTCGCCGAACTCTACGCGCAACATACCCAAGATACCGGACAAGTTTTTACACCGGAAGCTGTAGCGTTAGCTTTTGAACTGACTCAGGGACAACCTTGGTTAGTGAATGCTTTAGCTAAGGAAATTGTAGAAGAATTAGTGACAGATGAATCTATAGAAATTACACCATACCATATTTTAGAAGCCAAAGAAATTTTAATAAAACGGCAAGATACGCATTTGGATAGCTTGGCAGAACGACTCAGAGAAAACCGAGTCAAAGCCATTATCGAGCCGATGTTGGCAGGTTTGGAACTGGGCAATATCCCCAATGATGATATTCAGTTTTTAATCGATTTGGGTTTGTGTAAGATGGATGTTCAGGGTGGATTGACGATCGCTAACCCAATTTATCGCGAAGTTTTGCCCCGCGTACTCACCGTAACGCCAATGGCTTCTCTGCCGCAAATTGCACCGAGTTGGTTGACTCATGAAGGCAAATTAGACACGCAAGCGTTACTCAAAACTTTTCTGGAATTTTGGCTACAACATGGCGAACCGTTACTCAAAAGTGCATCTTATCCCGAAATTGCCCCGCATTTAGTGTTGATGGCATTTCTGCATCGGGTAATTAATGGTGGGGGAACGTTGGAGAGGGAATATGCGATCGGACGCGACAGAATGGATTTATGTTTGCGTTATGGTGAGGTAACATTGGGAATTGAACTGAAGGTTTGGCGAACTCGGAAAGTCGATCCGTTGAGTAAAGGGTTGGAACAGTTAGATGGATATTTGGCTCGATTGGGACAAGATGAAGGGTGGTTGGTGATATTCGATCGACGCGAGAATGCGATCGAATTAGAAGAACGATTGAATACTGAAATTCATCTGACACCAATGGGGCGAACCGTTACAGTTATTCGTGCGTGAAGAAGTTCTGATAAATGTCTCGATTTGTGCGATCGCCGAGGGTGTGCGATCGACTCTAATCTAAAATATAATTAAGAAGGGGTTGACATACACTATCGAGCTGCGGTATTACTCGATTATATCCAGTATTGTACCGCAACTGCAATAGAATTATTCGATCGCGCACCCATGTAACAAGCTAGTATATCTAATCTTTTCGCCAAACCTCAAACGAGGAGATTCTCAAAAATTCCAACTATGAACTACCGAAACCACATCACGATCGAAGCAAATAAACGCGGTGGTAAGCCTTGTGTACGCGGCTTGCGAATTACGGTTTATGAAGTGCTTGAGTACCTGGCTTCCGAGATGACCGAAGCAGAAATTCTTGACGATTTTCCCGATCTGACACGGGAAGATTTAAAAGCCTGTATTGCTTATGCTGCTGACCGCGAGCGTCGGTTTATGACCGCGACCTTATCGGCATGAAATTACTTTTTGATGAAAACTTGTCGCCCAAGTTGCCGAATCGTTTGAGCGATGTTTTCCCTAATTCGCTTCACGTTCGAGATGTGGGAATGAAAGCAACGATCGACCCAATAGTTTGGGATAAAGATAGCTTTTTTAATTAGGACGGCTTAAGTGATTGAGTCGAATCGTGTGGCGAATTCGATCGAGGAAAGGAGATTCTGATGGGGAGTAAGAAGGAGTTGACATACATCGTCAATCTGCGGTATTATACGGCTATACTCAGTAGAGTAGTCGGGGTTTAGTCTTGCACTTCAAGAGTTTTGTATATGAGCATACAATTTGTCCAAAGCCTAAAGGGACGGATAGAGTCTGAGATTGAGATATTAGAGAGAAATATAAAAGGTCAGAAGAGTGTTAATTTTCTTATTAAAACTCGCTGCTCGATAAACTCGCTTAAAAGCATTGCGGCGCGTCTAGTAAGAATTAAAGCACTGCTCGAAATACAAGATTATAATTTGGTTTTTATTGGAAAAATAGGCGTTGGTAAAACTACAGCTATATGTCATCTATTTAATCTGTTTCGCGAAGAAAAAACTGTTGGTAAAACCGGGAAGACTGTCAATAAAATTAGTGAATTGCTATCTACGGGATCAGGGAGGACAACTATTTGTGAAGTTGTCATACAACCCTCAATGTCCAAGAGAAGTTTCCTTGAGATAGAGCCATACAGCGATGATGAAGTTAAAGAATTTATCCGAGAACTCTGTATCTACTTCTGGAATAAGGAACGTGATCAAAATTCAGAAGTAACTGGCCCACCACCTACTGAACTGCTAAGAGCCATTAGAAATATCACTGATCTTCGAGACTCTCAGATTGAAGGAAAGCGTGTAGATAAAGCATCTGAACTTGCCCAGTCATCTAAAAATCTTGATGGCTTTTTAAAGTCCGTTCTTGAAAGAGCAAATTTATCACACAGAAATCAAACCCGTTTAGAATCTCTCCATGATTTTGAAAGTGTAGAAGATGAGAGAAAGTGGTTGCGTAATAACTTTAGCAATTTGAATCTTGGAAAAATGGATAAATTCTCTTTGCCCAAGAGAATTTATGTGGGTGTTAGTAATAAACTAATTGAATTTAATAAATATCCTCGCTTCAGATCAATCATTGACACAAGAGGTATGGATGATGATGCCAGAGATAGAAAAGATCTGTCTAATTACATCCGTAACCAAGACAATTCAATCTGTCTGTTTGCGGAACAATTTCCAGCTGCTCCAAGTAATGTTAGCGAGCTTCTGACGAGATACCTAACGCGAGAATCGAGAGATATTGATACAAAAGTAGCATTACTGGTTCTGTCTCGAAAGGGCGAACCTGAAGATGTCGTCAACTTAGATGGAAAAGTAGAGGATAGAAACGAGGGAATTGAGGTTAGAAAAAATCAGATCTATGATGCTTTTGCAAGAGAGAACATCAAGTTCTTGCCAAAGAATATTTTCTTCTATGATGCTCTTCAGTTCTACGACGAGGAACATATCCTGAAACCTCAGTATGAAAAGGATGATGTTTCTGATGCAAGAATTAAACTGTTAGATGCTATCAATGATTTAATTTCTAGAAGAGAGAGAGCCTTACTTCAAGAAGCAAAAAATTATGAACACATTTTTCAAGAAGTCATCAAAAGTGGAGGAGGATTAAGCCCCCAAGAGGAAAAATTAATAAACGATCTAAAAAAAACTATTGAGTCTCATGAAAAGACAGAGTTTTTGAGTAATTTTGAGAATAGATATAAGAATCATCTTAAAAGCTATCATGCGACGGTTTTTCGTGCAATAAATAATAGGTTTGGCACCTATGATCTGCGAGATATAGATATTTATTTCGATGGTTCTACTGTTGCAGAAGCATTACTTAGGGACAGGTTTCGTGAGTCAAAGGCAGAGATTATAGGTGCTGTTGAGTTGGTTGAGAAATATGCCTCAGAACAATCAGGGCTTAAACCCGTCATGAAAATTTTAAGCGAACAAATAGATGAATATTTTGAGAAATTTATTATTGAGATCGGGCAAGAAATTTGCTGCTGTATCAAAGATAGTCTTGCTCCCCAAACTTACTCTAATGAATTTTGGGATTATGCTCAAAATAGGTGGGGTCAAGGGCGTGGCTACAAAGATGATGTACTTGACAAATATGGTAGCCAAATTAATAGTTTAGATGATTGGCTGGTTAAGAGAGTACAAAAAGTTTGGAAGCAGAACTTTATGGATAGGATTCTAGAGTTCTTTGGTGAAAGTTGAAGTTGGCACAGCATAACAATCCCGCTGCACCGGAACGAAGTCGAGTTATCGGTGAGATGCAAAGTTCATCTGCGTCCGGTGAGCGGGAACGTTAGCCCGCTAAATCTTGGTTAGGGTATAGTTGATAATCATGAGTTAGTTGTAATCAAATACATTGTAAAGATTTAATGAATTTACGTAAAAACATTGTATTTATTGTGGAAAAAATATAAACTCCTAAAGGGTGCTGTTCAATTTGTTGTATTCCCGGCTTATTGATAAAAGTCGGGCTGCCGTTGGATTGAAGTTGTAAAAAATTCAAAGTGTAGGAGCATACCCATGAACAGGAGATTACTGATTTTCTCGATCGCAGCGGTGGTTTAGGGAATGGGGCATAGGTAATGGGTGGGATGTTAAACCAAAATGTCCCTGTGTACTAACGCTATCTCGCAAACGCTGCCTGACTTTGGAGATGATTCGGAAGCTCGATCGAGAGTTAAGCTAAATAAAACTCCGAGTTCTGCATCGATGCTTATTAGAAGCGAATAATTTCGATCGTGCCTCGCGATCGCACAAAACAAACATCAAATTCTCGAAAGAAGTTCGTTTGCCCGAGAATTAATGGAACCTGAGAGGCTTGTGCCCAAGCAAATGCTAGGCGAACGGGTTCCAGATTCCCAATTTGAACATCTACAAATACACCCCGCGCCTCAACCGTTGCCAGATTTCCAGCCAATGGCAAGCGGACAGTTTGTTCCTCCCAAATTGCACCCAATTGCAGACCAATGTCATAAGGTAATAGATTGACCGCAGACCCAGTATCTAGCAGTGCATTCGCCGAGACAGAAAAGCCTGCATGAATCAGAGTGATGGGAATCGTGGGTAATGCTTCATCGTCAGAAAAGGGAAACTCGATCGAACTAGGCATGAGTAGATGCCTCTCGATCGTCTCGAATCATCTGCATCATAATGTTTGCAGCTTCCGTTGCATCGTAGAGCGATCGAACCGGATACTCTGATGCAGAAAAGATGACTTGTAGTTCAGCGTCTGGGATTTGCACTGCTAGGAGTTTGAAGAGTGATAATTTGTCTGACTGGCTCAGATTGTTCACCAAAGGTATTAACTCAGCGAGAGACATGGTTTAAACTCCCAGAAGTACGAGAATACATCTATCATAAACGCAGCCTGACTTTGGAGATGGTTCGGAATCTCGATCGAGAATTAAGCATTCCTTACGAGATTCCGATCGAGCCTTATCCTGCACAAAAACTTAGAAACTTGAACGCGAAGAAAAAGCCGCCCCAAAAGGACGGGACTTTAGCACTCCGCTACACTCCGCTTATTACCAAGGAGTATCAAGGCAATTCAACCGAACTCGGTTTAGCAATGTGAGGCAAGCCCCAGCCCAATTTTTCCCGCAAAATGTGGAAAAACTCAAAAGATTGCACCCGAATAAAGCGGGCTGGGTACGGAGCTCGCTCGACTTGCACCCAATCCTCCGGCAAAACATAACATCCGCCGTTACCATCTACCACCATTACCAGGCGGGTCGGACTCGCCGGCAAAATCTTGATCGGCTCAGTGTTGGAAAACACCAAAGCCCGCGAAGCCATTGAATGCGGGCAAATAGGCAGCAACTGCAACACCGGCACTCCGGGAATGATCACAGGCCCGCCGGCAGACAGCGCGTAAGCCGTCGATCCAGTCGGAGTCGAGATAATTACCCCATCTGCGGCAATGTCAATAGAGGCGTGCTGCCCGATCGCCACTTCAAAATGACACATACAAGTCAGCGGTTCCCGGTGCAGCACCATTTCATTGAGACAAAGGGCTTCCCAGAGGCAGTCGTTTTCTCGAAACAACCGCACCGCCAGCATTGATCTTTCTTCTATTTCGTATTCTCCAGCGATTACCTTTTCCAAAGCTTGCGGCAGCAAGTTCAGGTAAGTTTCTGTTAAAAAGCCCATGTGACCGGTATTGACAGTCAGCAGCGGCACTCCAATCGGAGCAACTTGGCGAAATGCCGACAGCACCGTACCGTCGCCGCCCAAAACCACTGCAAACTCCATGTCGCTGTCAAAACCGGGGGGGACGAGTTGTTCGATCTGAGTGTGGCACAGGGGGCGATCGGGGCTAGAATAGCCCAGAATTCCTCCCGAACCAGAAACCGAGCAAACCTCCCAGCCGCGGGCAGTCAGCTTGTCTTCCAACTCTGCGGCGATGCGACAAGCCACAGGTTTAACGTCGTTGTATATAATCCCAGCTTTCGGCACTTTAAAATGTAAAGGGCATTTTTTGTTTACTCCGTTTTTTAGTTTTAAGCTGCTCGTACTCTATTTCCTTGAGCTTCTTCATAATCAGATTAAAGTATTCTTCGAGATAAGACTCCAAAGTAGTAGTTTCTTTGGGGTCGATTCCGAAGACACTGTAAACATCATCCATCGGAGCTTTCAAGGGTTTTCCGGCTGCCAAAACTTCTGAAAAAGCCAATCTGTCAGCTACGTTCCAACTCCACTGAAAGAACTTAGCAAATTGACGAGTAGCCTTCAACAAGGCGTCTGGGGTGCGCGTAATTTTGGCTTGCTTCCCTGACAGCCGTTCGCACAACCGCACGATTTCGTCAGCATCCCAAGCGCGATTTCCCACCACCGGAAAGCTTTTTTTCTCGGTTTCGGGAACGGAAAGGGCCCGGACGGCAAATTTAGCAACGTCTTGAGTGTTCATGTAGGCAAGGGCGGATGGCTTGTTGGGCAGCCAGACTGCCTGATTGTCCAAAATCGGCATTGCATACAGGCTCACCAGTCCTTGCAAAAAGCCGCAAGGTCTCAAGATTGTGTAGTCTAGACCGGATTCTGCTAAGAACAATTCGGTACAGCGCTTAATTTCCAACAAGGGGACTTGAGGATATTTCTCCGCGTCGAGAAAGGAAAAGAATATGTAACGCTTGATGCCTGCTGCTGCTGCTGCTTGGATCAGCGATACTTTTCCGTCCCAGTCTACTCTTTTGATGCTGACAGAATCGGCTGCACTGGCTGTTGCTGCATCGATAATAGCAGTGACGCCTTCTAGGGCCGGAGGCAGACTGTCTGGCTGGCAAAGGTTCCCCGGTACGAGTTCAGCGCCCCATTCTTTCAAAAATGCAGCTTTTCTGTAACTTCTGACTAAACAGCGCACCTGGTAGCCCTCGTCTAGGGCGCGGCGGGCTATCTGGCGGCCGAGAGTGCCGGTGGCACCTAAAATCAATAAAGTCATCTAGGGATTAATTATGAATCTTAAACTTTCTATAAGATGGTATCAGGTTTTTGTTAAGTTTGTTATAAAAACTTAACAAAAACCTGAAATTTTCTCATTTTAGGCTTGAGATATTCGGAACAAGGCTGACTTTCGGCAGCAAGTAGACTCTAGAAGGCAGAAGGTAGAAGGCTTCTGAAGGATTGGTTGAAAAAAACTTATTCTTCGCCGCCTTGCAATTTGAGCAGGAGGAAGCCTCCACCTATACCCACGAAAATTAGGGAAAAGGACAAAAAGGCTGCATTGAAAATTTCAGGATTCATGATTATATATGTCCAATTGGGCGATCGCATGAAATAAAGATAATATAATTTGGGTCAACCCGGTACAGGAATGCTAAAATTTCAGTGCCGAAATTCCTGTATTTTGTTGGAGAAAACTGCCTTGAGTCTCGATCGGGAATCAAAACTAGCTGTAACTCTGGGAGATCCGGCGGGAATTGGCCCGGAAGTGATTCTCAAGGCATTGGCAGATCCCGCTGCTGCTTTGAGGGTAACGGTTATAGGTTCTAGGAGAGTTTTGCAGCAAACTTACGATAAGTTGCGATCGACCAATCCAGCAACAGAAGCGGCAAATCCCGAAACATTAAATATTATTGATATTGAACCAGACAACAAGTGGGGCGAAATAGTCCCCGGTGTCGGTAGTGCAGCTAGCGGGGCCGCTAGCTTTGCTTACATGGAAAGTGCGATCGCCCGTACCATCGCCGGCGAATTCTCCGCCATAGTGACCGGCCCGATTTCCAAAACTTGCTGGCAGGCGGCCGGTTACAATTATCCCGGACAAACAGAACTCCTCGCAGAAAGGGCAAAATCGCAGCGGTTCGGAATGCTGTTTGCCGCCACATCTCCCCACAGTGGCTGGACGCTCGTAACTTTACTCGCTACCACACATATTTCCCTGCGTCAAGTCCCCGATGCTTTGACTCCAGAATTATTGAGCGAAAAACTAGAATTGCTGGTAAAGTGTTTGCGGGAAGATTTTGGGCTAGAAAGACCGAAAATTGCGATTTCTGGCTTAAATCCTCACAGCGGCGAAAATGGCAAACTGGGAAATGAAGAGCAAGACTGGATGATACCTTGGTTGGAAACGCAGCGCGATCGCTTTCCTCAAGTGCAGTTAGACGGGCCCGTCCCCCCCGATACCCTGTGGGTAAAACCGGCTAAAGTTTGGTACGGTTTAGCCACAGAAGCTCACGACGGTTACTTGGCAATGTACCACGACCAGGGGTTGATTCCAGTAAAATTGATGGCTTTCGATAAAGCAGTCAACACTACAATTGGCTTGCCTTTTGTCCGCACATCTCCGGATCACGGCACAGCTTTTGATATTGTAGGTCAAGGGCTTGCAGATGCCTCCAGCATGAAGGCAGCATTGCAGTTGGCGGCCCAGTTGGCTAGTCGCAGAACAGCAGTTAAAATAGGGCGATAGGTTTAGTACGCCAGACGCTCGGAAAAATTGTGTCATTCCTATTGATTTTCGCTGGGGTGAGGCGGCAAGCAAGCTGGTAATTTCCTTCGGTGGATTAAAATCAACTTTTGGTAGCGCAGTATGGCAGAATCTAATGATAATTCAGGCAAAATATATCAGTCAGAAAAAGAGGTTTCTGATGCAACTCTGGCAAGTTCTAAAGCTGGAGAGCAGCTTCAGGAATTGCTAACCATACTGACGGAATTTCAGTTATTGAAGAAATCCAAAAAAGAGCCAAGCCAGGTGAAATTACCGCTTTCGGAAAAGTCGGTGCAGCGGTTGGAGGATGACGAAAATCGGCGCAAACAATTGTCTTTTCGGATCGAATCACCGAGTATTGTACCGGAAGTATTAACTAACGATGAAGAGATCCCATCTCAAAGACGAGAAAACAATAATGAGGAACCCGATTTATCTATAGCGGGGAAAGTAACTAAAAAAACTCGACCGTCGGAAGAAGAATTAGAACAAGCAGTAGAGCAGTTTAAGCAGTTGCAACAATTGCTATTTGAAAGGGATTTACCGGAATTTTACAGTAATGTTTTGAGCGTGGAACAAAGGTTAGAAAATTTTGAGAAGCTGATGTCTGAGCCCGAAGAGTTGATGATTTTGCTGAAACCGTTAATTCCTGAATTAGTGAGAGAAGAATTAGATGGGTTGAAGTTGGAATTAAAAAAGGCGATCGAACTCGCGAGCAATAATAAAATTAATCGGATCGAGTTGGAGGCAAAATTAGCAGACTGGGAAAATCAGATTGCTAATTTGAACCAGCAGCCACTGCCGAATGCAGAACAGTTAATGCAACGGCTGATGCCGGTGGTGGGCGATCTGCTCAACCGTAAGGTAGAGGAGTCTAAGTTAGAGGTGGCTTCGGCGATCGCACCGAGAGTCAATCAAGTAATTCACAATCAAAACGGACTTGAAGAACAGGTAGTAAGAATTGAAGATAGAGTTGCAAATATTCAGCAGCGTTACCAGCAGCAACCGGAAGATTTAATCAAGCAGCTAGTACCAGTAGTTAGCGATTTACTGAACCGCAAAATTAGTGAATTAAAATTAGAGGTGGTAGAAGCTGTCGCCCCCTCAGTACAGGTAAGAATAGCTTGGGTAGAAATAGAAGAAAAAGTATTGAGCATCATCGAACGCCGACTGGCTACGCAACAGTCGCCAATTCAGAAGCCAGAAGAGATAATGGCGATGCTAATGCCGGCAATAACAGATTTGCTGAATCAGAAAATCGATGAATCAAAATTACAAGTAGCAGCGACGATCCAACCTTTGATAGAGTCAGCAATTCTTCAAAGAGAAGTTCAAGGAAAATTGAGCGACGTAGAAAGTAGACTAAATAATCTTCAGCGACAGCAAAAAACTCAACCGGAAGATATAATGGCAAGGTTAATGCCGTTAATGATTGAGTCGCTGAACCGAAAAATCGAGGAGACAAAGTTAGAGGTGAGAGAGGCGATCGCACCTGGTGTCAACACGGCTATTCAAAACAGCGGTATTGCAGCACAAATATTAAATAATGAAACTAAGATTGTCGAAGTTCAGCAGCAAGTTTTAGGCGAGATAGAAGGGTTGATGGCAAGAATAATGCCAGTGATTGTAGAAATGCTGTCCCGAAGCATCGGGGAAGCAAAGCTAGAGATAGAATCTGCGATCGCCCCCGCTGTCGATGCCATCATTCAGAATAAAAGGATCGATCAAAGACTCGGGAAGCTCGAACAAAAAATTGTGGCGATCGAACACCGAATTTATGAATCCACAGACTTGTTTACCGATTTACTGAAACCTTTGATTGACGAGCTGATGGTTAGCCATCACGCTCAACTACAAAAGTCGGTCATCGAATCTATTTTACCATTGTTAGATGAAGTTGTAAGTTATAATTACAGACTCAACGATAAAGTAGGGGAACTAGATCGCAAAATTACTGATGCGGAATGGGGAGGCGATCGGGAAGAATTAATCGCCCGAATTAAAATCATGTTTCCCGAAATGATGCTCCAAACCATTAATGAGTCGAGACAATCATTTGTCGAAACCATAAGTCCGATAATTGATGAAATAATTAATACCAAAACCAGAGAAAATCGACAATCGATGGGAGTAGCCATATCGCCGGCTCTGACTGTAGGAATCAGCCACAGAATGAGTGAATCGCCCGATGAAATTGCAATGGCGATCGCGCCGGAAATGGCCACCGCTATCAAACAGCAAATTCATCTCAAACGAGAAGCAATGTCGGATGCACTTTATCCGATCATCGGCAGCACGATTTTAAAATACATCGCCGAGATGATGCGGGAGATTAATGAAAAAGTCGAATCAGCTTTAAGTCCAGAGGGAATTAGCCGCAAAATTAAAGCCAAAATACAGGGAATTTCTGAAGCAGAATTGCTGATGAAAGAAACAACACCACTCAGTGTTAAAGCTGTTTTTTTAATTCAAACACAATCGGGCTTAGTAATTTCAGCAGTGCAGCATTCTGAACGCGAACAGCTAGAATCAGACATGGTGGCTGGGATGCTGACTGCTATTCGGGCTTTTGTCAACGATTGTATATCTCAGTCTGGAAATGTTGCAGAAATTGATGCAATAGAATACGGCACATCTACGATCGTATTGGAAGTGGCGGGTTCGTGTTATCTAGCAGTAGTGATGCAAGGAGAAACCCGCCAGTGGTTTAAGTATAAAATGCGATCGATATTCAACAATATTGTTCAAGAATACGGAGATAAACTTCAGTCATTTAACGGCGATCCAGCAACTGTGCCACCCGAAGTAAACTCGAAATTGCAAAAATTAATCGATACAGAGGTAAAAGTTAAATCTCGTAAACGTCCAATTTTACCCATGATCGGTTTGGCAGCGTTAGGTTTAATTGGCCTACCTTGGGGAATTCATCAATACCGCAGCGGAGTTGAAGCGAGCTTAGAAGCAGATACGAATTTAGCATTACAATCTGCTCCAGAGTTATCGGTTTATCGTATCGTGGCAGATGTTAAAGATAAATTATTGCAGATTTCGGGACGAGTGCCGAATCAAAATCTGCGATTGAAAGCGGAAAAAATCGCTCAGCAAGTGGCTCCACAATCAAGAATTGAAAATAAAATTATAGCCGTTGAAGTACCTCCCGATCCAGTTTTAGTCGAAGCCGATGTCAAGCGGACAGCAGCTCTTTTGAATAAAGTAGAAAGCATTAATATCTCAGCTCGCTATGCAGAGGGAAAAGTCGCCGTTGCAGGCAGTGTGAGCCAAGTGCCAGATGCTCAGAAAATAACTCAAGCTTTTGAGAAAATTCCGGGGGTGAAGTCTGTAACAAATACAGTGATAATAGGAACTCCACCGCCACCAAAGATAATAATGCCAGTTCGCGTGTATTTCGGTGCAGGCTCGGCAAGTTTGCAGGCGAAAGATGTAGCACAAAAGCTTAGCAAAGTCAAGGAATATATGGAGAAAAATCGCACGAAGAATTTAAGGATAGTTGGCTACAGCGATTTTAAAAGCAGTCCGACCGAAAATCAAAACTTGGCACTGGAAAGGGCGACAAATGTGAAAAATATTTTGGTTAGACAAGGGATAAATGGCAACAGAATACAAGTTGCTTCTACTAAGGGTCGTCCCGAAGGTGTGGAGGCAAATCAACCGCTGTGGCTGAGCAGATTGGTAGTATTTGAGGTGATCAATTAAAATTGGGAATGGGGAATTGGGCATCGGGCATCGGGCATCGGGCATAGGGCATCGGGCATCGGGCATCGGGCATCGGGCATCGGGCATCGGGCATTGTTAATTGGGAATTTTCCCTAATGATTAATGACTAATGACTGTTGACTAATGACTGTTGACTAATGACTCCTGACTACTGATATCATGTCCGATCGATTGACCATAATATCCCGGCCGGGCGGGTTTTTGAGATTGTCAATTATTGGCAGGTATTGTTGGTGAACCCGCCCCTACCTGATTTCGGGTAATCGACAGGATATGACTAATGACTACTGACTACTGACTAATGACTAATGACTACTGACTAATGACTCTTAAATTAATCGAACTCGCCCAGAGGTAAAGGCTTGTATTCGATCGCCCGCCAAGCATATTAGCAAGCGGCCGCATCCGTCAATGCCGGCGGCTTCTCCGCAGATGGTTTCCGACGCAAGTTCGATCGCCACCTGGCAGCCAATCAACGCATCGCGGCGGCGCAATTCCGGCAAAAGTAGCGCTAAACCGGACTTGGAGACTGGCTTGTCTGTGGTAGAAAACATATCGGCTAGTTCGAGTAAATAGTGTCGCAGTCGATCGACCAAACACAGTTCATCCGGTACTGTACTAGCAATAGAATGCAAGCTTACCGCATTGCCGAGATCCCTTTCATCCAATCCCGCAGCCGCGAAATCTACGCAGCGGTTGAGTCCAATTCCCACAACCGCGCGAGTTTTACCAGAAACATTGCCGGAAGTAGCTTCGCAGAGAATTCCGGCTAATTTGTGGCGATCGATCCAGACATCGTTTGGCCATTTCAGGCGCAGCATATCGCGACAGTCGGGAACCAAATCTTCGATCGCGTAAATCACCGCTAAACCCGCTGCTAAACTGAGTCCCGGCAACAGATTGGGGTTGAGGTTTTCTAGGACAAAACTAACAGTCAAGACACCGCTTGGGGCGTGCCAGGTGCGCCCGTGTTGGCCGCGCCCGCTGGTTTGTCGCTTCGTAAATACAGCATCTCCGTGGTGGAGTTGGGCCGCGCGGGCGATCGCCCAACTGTTGGTACTCGGACAGGTATCCAAGGAGTGTAGCCAGTGATGCAGGTTTGGGCGATCGGGTTCTGTGGTTGCGGGCACGGGAGTTAAGGGCAATTCAGACAAGGTTTGATTTGTAGTATTTGATATTTAAAAGCTGATTATCGCATTTTCCAGAAGTGCCACCTCGCGCGACGGCGAGAATTCAGAGACATTGGAGTGTAGTACAGTTTCAGCATCAGATTTACCTTACGCCACAACATCTGTTTAGCCACATAATCTCTTGATTTATAAGGGTTACGGGGGACGCAGAGGGTTTGTTGGAGCGATCGACACCCCTTTAAAAAACCCAATTTAAAAAAAAGTTGTATTACCCCCTTGACAGTCTTGTACTACGTAATGTAGTATAAATGTATGGCGAAGGGGAAAGAGCTTCAAAGCCTTACCCCAGGAGCAATATGAACCTTGAAAACTGAATAGGAAGTTAATCGTGTCACACAATTGTGGACATCGGCGGTGTAGACTCCGGCAACAATAGCCCGATCGGGTTGTAGTACGCGAAATCAACCGCCACCCCGTCCCAACTTGAGTAATTCAAGGACAGAATATTGTTCATTTTCGCGGGGGTATAGCTCAACCGGTCAGAGCATTCGCCTGTCGAGCGAAAGGTTGCGAGTTCAAGTCTCGTTACTCCCGTCAGTCGATTTTAGATTTTAGATTTTAGATTTACTCCACAGGAGAAGAATCTGGACTCTGGAACTTTGGTCTAAAATCCACACCTCCTGTCGGAAAGCAAGTATCCGTTTTTCGGCGGGGGTCAAAGTCCCGTAGGCAAAAGTCAAGCCGTCTCCCCCTCTGGCGTGAAGATTGCGAGTGCAAACCTCGTCGGGACTCCCAGGTTAGGTGGCTGAGTGGCTCAAAGCGTCGGTCTGCAAAACCGATTTTCGCGGGTTCAAATCCCGCCCTAACCTCTGTTCCCAATCAGGAATTAAAAATTAGAAATTAAAAGATTAAACTAACAGTCTTTTAATTGAAATTTTTAACTTTGAAAAGGAACGAAGCGAAAGTGACATTGCAGCGTAGCTTAATAGTAAAGCGCCAAGTTCATACCTTGGTCAATGCGGGTGCAAATCCCGCCGCTGCCACCAAAAGCAGGGATGGTGTAACTGGCAACACTCTGGTCTCCAAAACCAGCATTCTGAGTTCAAATCTCAGTTCCTGTGCCAATTTATAGTGCTGTAGGCAAATGGTTTAAGCCGCTTGGTTTTCACCCAAGTGATTGCGGGTTCAACTCCCGTCAGCACTTCTCGTGGGTCGTTGGCAGAATGGTTTTGCAGCCGCCTTTTAAGCGGATGGATCGAGGTTCAATTCCTCGGCGACCTACCAAAAATCCTATCTTGGGTCGGCCCTCCTATTGGCGTGGGTAGCTGTCTGTAAAACAGTAGCTTAAAGCGTTGCTGGTTCAATTCCAGCCCGACCCATTTGTAACTGCATTTAATCCGCAGTTGCAATTTTGAGAACGTGGTGTAGCCGGATAACATCTCAGTTAATAAAACTGAAGATTGAGGGTTCAAATCCCTCCGTTCTCGCTGTGGAGAGGTGGCCGAGAGGCTTAAGGCGCTTTCCTGCTAAGAAAGAGCGGTTTAACAGCCGTCGAGGGTTCAAATCCCTCCTTCTCCGTTTTCCCCCGATAGCTCAGTTGGTAGAGCGCTTGTGTGAAGAACAAGAGGTCGTCAGTTCGATACTGACTTGGGGGATTGCGTTGCCTTATAGCTCAATGGTAGAGCAAGCGGTTGTTAACCGCTAGGTTGTAGGTTCGAGTCCTACTGGGGCAGCCATTTTTTAAATTGCCTGGTAGACAAATTAGTAAAGCCGCCTATCTCTGAAATAGGAGTTTCTGTCTGTAGGTTCAAAGCCTACCCCGGTACCCAATTATTGGGAAGTCGCCTAATCGGTATGGCACCGCTCTTTGAAAGCGGCAAAATGCAGGTTCGATCCCTGCCTTCCCAGTTCTGCTATTACCAAAGCAGATCAATTACACTCCTGTAGCCCAATTGGTAGAGGCCGCAATTTCAAAAATTGTGTTGTGTGAGTTCAAATCTCACTAGGAGTACCAAATTTTTAACTAAGTTTCTAGTTGCTCCTGTGGCGGAATTGGCAGACGCGGCAGACTTAAAATCTGTTTTATTTTGAGTGTGAGTTCGAGTCTCACGAGGAGCATGAACGGGATGTAATTCAGCGGCCAGAAGCCATGCTTTGGGAGCATGGAGTCGTTGGTTCAAATCCAACCATCCCGACTTTACCCCTGTGATGTAATTGGAAAACATCACTCGCTCAGAACGAGTGTTTTTTGCAGGTTCGAGGCCTGTCAGGGGTATGAGGTTTTATTCAATCTCAAATCTCAAATCTCAAATCGGTTTTGCCCCTGTAGCCCAATCGGTAGAGGCGCTAGATTTAGGATCTAGTTAGTGCTGGTTCGATGCCAGTCAGGGGTATTTGGTGACATCGCGGGTGAAGTAGCCTGGGTAGGCTTGGAGGTCTCATAAGCCTCTTAATAGCAGGTTCAACTCCTGCCCCCGCCACCAAAAATGCAGGTGTGATGTAATTGGCAACATGAGGCTCTTGTAAAGCTTTCTTGCAGGTTCAACTCCTGTCACCTGCTTGGGAAAATACGATCGCTATTTAGCCAGAATTGCGATCGCCACCTTCCCAAATTTGCAGTTGTCGTTCGGCCGCAACAAAACAGTTTACATACGGCGTGGGATAAACAAAATAGTCGTAAGCCAGTGCCATTTGCCGCGCGGCTTCGCGATAAGGAACTCTGCCTATCCCCGTTCCTAAACCCGGACAAACGACACTCTCAATTTTACGTTTTGCGTGTCGATTGTAGCGCCGAATTGTTAATAGCATTGCCCACATTGCCACATACGGAACGTCTGTACCCACAACAGACATAGGTACGCGCATGGTGGGAGTATGAGCGAGAAAAGGATGTTTGGGATGGTGAGTTTCGATGATGAATGACGTGCCAACGGGTTGTTCGCCTAAATAGTCTTCCAAGATATGCTGCTGCACCCTAACCATCAGAGAATGACCGAAAAAACCAACGATAGCTGCGTCGATACCGCCATCCATCATGCCAAATGAATTAGCGGGACTCACCAAACAGTCATACTCGGTTAAATCCTCGAAACATTTGTTGGTAATTTCGAGATTGGGTAAGTAGAAAAAATGTTCTTGGAATGCCGCAAATAGTTCGGTATTGGGTGCTGTAAGTATAAGTTTCATGTGTTTTATCTCCGAGCGCTAGTTTAGCAAATAGCTAAGGGCGATCGTACTAATTTTTCCAAAAAATTGTCATAATTGAGGTTGAGTAGTTCAAGGTTAAACTATGCTAGCAACTGACAACACCTCAATGGGAAAAATTATTACCACACTCACCGTGACTAACCGCGCCGATCAAAATGTCGCAGCCAGAGGATTTATGCCTTCCGACCAAATCCGTTCAGTCACTCTAAATAATGTGCTAGTTGATACAGGTGCAACAACATTGTGTTTGCCTGCAAGTATCATTGCACAACTCGGTTTAGAATTGCTCAAAGAAGTGGATGTAGAGACTGCTAATGGCATTGGTAAAGCCAGAATTTTTCAGGATGCTAAAATTTCTTTAGTAGGACGCGAAGGCACGTTTGAGTGTTTGGAATTGCCCGGAGGTATGAATCCTTTATTAGGCGTGATTCCTCTAGAAGCCCTGGGAATTGAATTAGATTTAAAAAATCAGCGATTAGTAACTTTACCCATCAGTCCAACGCAAACTTACTTGACAATTTTGTAAAGGCTGTATGTTGAGGTTAAAGAGATACAATCGGTAAAACTAATTGAAGTGCGGATATGGTGCAACGGTAGCATCTGAGTCTTCCAAACTCGCGATACGGGTTCGAGTCCCGTTATCCGCTTGGCTAAAACGAGGTTTTCTTCAATCCGAAATCTAAAATCGCCAGAGGTTTTCTTCAATCCAAAATCTAAAATCTAAAATCTAAAATCGGTTTATGGGAGTGTAGCTCAATGGATAGAGCGCCGCGCTTCGGACGCGGATGTTGTGGGTTCGAGTCCTACCACTCTCGTTGTTTTTTATTTAATTTAAGGAGGTTGATTCCATTGAATGGATAATTTTTTATATTAAGAGCGATCCTCTTCGAGGGCTTCGCTAACGCCCTTTGCGTGTCCCAATCTTTGGAGCCTACATACTTTAGTACGAGAGGAAAGGTACCGCTGTCAAAATCAGCGGGCGTTTGAGAACGAGGAGTGCATTGAACCCGGCAGGTTGGCTTAAAGGTAGCCATCCTTTAAAGAGTGTGTAGCAACTCATCGGCGGAGTCCCTCTAGTAACTGAGAAAACGCAATGCTCTGATAACTTGCACGGAAAGTGCGTGAAGCGCAGCTATCCCGTAGGGAATCGCACATTAACAAAAAACATGGGAGTGTAACTCAACTGGATAGAGTGTCGAGCTTCTACCTCGAATGTTGTGGGTTCAAGTCCTACCGCTCCTGCTGTCTGGGGTTCGTAGCTTAATTGGTAAAGCATCTAACTGGCTGTTAGAAAGATATCGGTTCAAATCCGATCGCGATCCACCACACCAATTTTAGATTTGAGATTTTCGATTTTAGATTTACTCCACAGGTGAATCTTTTACGCGGGGTCATTCGATTTTAGATTTGAGATTTTCGATTTTAGATTTACTCCACAGGTGAATCTTTTACGCGGGGTCATAGCTCAATTGGTAGAGCGCTTGCTTTGCACGCAAGAGGCCAGGAGTTCGATTCTCCTTGACTCCACTTTCGGTGTCTGAAGTCGATTTTAGATTTTAGATTTTAGATTTACTCCACAGGTGAATCTTTTACGCGGGGTCATAGCTCAATTGGTAGAGCGCTTGCTTTGCACGCA
>NZ_JAUBTT010000081.1:0-12998 GCF_036705125.1 Microcoleus sp. B7-D4 | reverse complement strand
AGAGGCCAGGAGTTCGATTCTCCTTGACTCCACTTTCGGTGTCTGAAATCGAAGAGATCGAGACGTTGGTTATTTCAACTAACGACGTACTCATTATCGCGCTATATTGTTTAGTAAAGACTGAAAACACTACAAATGCCTAAAAAATCTAAGTACACCAAGGAGCTTTTAGAGCCCATCGTCAGGGAAAGCATTACGCTTACTGAGGTGCTTAAAAAATTGGGTTTGGGAAAAACAGGAGGGAATCGCAGGAATATTAGTTCGCGTCTTAAAAACTTAGGAATTTCAACTCAACATTTTGTTGGGGCTTCTTGGGCTAAGGGAGAAACTGCTAGTAGTAATCCTGCAATTTGGCAGAATCGAACTAAGAATACATATCCTGATGAGGAGGTATTTGTAGAGTGTTCAACTTATAATGGTGGCCCCAAGTTGACTAAAAGATTAATTCAAAAAGGTTGGGATTATAAATGTAATGAATGCGGGATTGACCAGTGGAGAGATAAGCCCTTAGCTTTGCACTTAGATCGCATCAATGGAGTTCACGATGACAATCGATTAGAAAATCTCAGGTTCTTATGTCCAAATTGCCATCAACAAACAGAAAATTGGGGTAACAAAAATCAAAGAGTAAAGCAGGCAATCGACAACCAAGTATTAGAGACACATATTGCTTCAGAAAATGGGAGGATAAATGATTGTGCCAATGGGAAAAAAGAAATAAAAGTAAGAATGAAGAAATGTGGCTCTCCAAGAATTAACTCCAGAAAAGTTGAGCGTCCTTCTAAAGAGGATTTGCAAAAGCTAGTCTGGGAAAAACCAACTACTCATATAGCTATAGATTTTGGTGTGAGTGACAAAGCAGTGGAGAAATGGTGTAAAGCTTATGACATTGAGAAACCTACTAGGGGTTACTGGGCAAAACAGAGTCGAAATCATACAGGTATGCAATGCCAAAAGGAAAGTAGCTAATTTGCAATTACCGAAATTGTAGTTCGACTCCTATCGATATGCAATGAGAGTTAAGTAAACTGGTAAATTAACTTCAGACTAAATCATAGCATGATTAATAAGGAAGATGCCGCTAAATGGTTGGCAACCCGTCTTGAAAACTGGGGTACAGGTAACTGTAAGGGTTCGATTCCTTCATCTTCCTTTTAATTAACCACCGGAAGTCGAAAAGCGAGACACCGTGCTGATAACGCGGGGATAGGAGGGGCAGTACCTCCTCGGTGGATTGCTTATGATTTTATATATAAATAAGGGAGAATTATGGTTGATTTTTTCACGAGCTTTGCTCTCATATACTGAGAAAAATTATGGGGAGGTCGCCTAAGTGGAATGGCACCGTAAAAACTTTGGAAAAGCGGCTCCCAAAAGGACGATCGGGTTTGTTGAGTAGGGTAAAAAGTTGCTTCGCGACGTTCCCTGGAAACGCAAACTGGCAGCGGGTTGCGGAGGCACTGAAAGGAATTAACAGTCCGAGATGGGGGCAGTTCCCGTCTGCTTGCGGGCAGTAAGGAAGCGCGTTTCCTGAAAGTTGCTGTCGATCGATGCGGGTTCGAGTCCCGTCCTCTCCATTTCAAGGTTCAAGTCCAAATCGAAGAGTTTCAACCCGTGCCCTAACAGTTAAAGCATACATACTCGGCTGTTAACCGACTAAAACCAATGCTTTACGCACTTGCACGGGTTGAACCTCAGAACCTCAGTTGTTCTTGAGGTCTAAATCGCGATCGTAGCTGCCGATTGGCCGCAGTCTGGTCATCAACTGCTTCAGCAAGAAGCCGTTGCTGTTCCAAGCGGTATAAGGAGTAGCCCCTTGTCCCTTCAGGCACAAGGTTTGTCGGGCTTTGTTGTGGCAGATATTTGCCAGCAGGCTGACGACTGACGCTAAGCCGAGTTCATCGACAAGGGCTTCGAGTTCATCTTGAGTCACAAGTACACCTCCAGGGTTGACTATTCCTGAAATATGCCATATAGTACCTTTCAAGGGTACTCACGGTATACTAATAGTTACTTATCCTCAGTTTCGTCCACGAGGTTGTATTCCTTGACGGCCGCCATGACTAGCAGAGTGGACATAGGAACTCCTGTCTGCTGGGAGATTTTTCTCAGTTTTTCGTGCAAACGCTTGGGAACTGTGACTTTAATCACAGCAGTCTCTTCTTTGTCAGCCATTTCAAGCAGTCATGTTTAGTTGACACCAGCTTATCCTCTTTCGGAGTACCGATCGCACCTTGCTGCGATCGTCTGTAGAGATGCGGGCGCAGCGCGATAAAATGGCTGCTGCTGCGAAACTGTACGCTAACAAATAAAAAGGTCGATCGCAAATCTCTAACCAAGGGAGCGATTGGACCTATTGGTTACATTCAGAAGCACCCAGTAACCACACAACTTAATAAAAAAGGTGAAATATGCGAAAATTAAAATATTGTGTTATACTATTCTAGATGCGGGAGTATAGCTCAGTTGGTTAGAGCAGGTGACTCTTAATCTCAAGGTCGAAGGTTCAAGTCCTTCTACTCCCATCCCCAATAACCTACTATTCACAAGGCTTTGAGACTTTAAACTGTCTCTAGTATGTCCCTTTTCGCCCATTTTTCGCTCACGATAGCAGCCAAGGGCGGTAGCGGTTGGATTACAGTGAGTGTTTGCGTTGTCGGATTTTTAATGTCAATCGGCTCATCCGATCGATAAAAGTGCGATCGCCCAAGCTATTTTGAAACTGAATAACAACAGGAAATGGTGATTAGCTATGATGGCAAATCTCTCAGGGCGCTGCTAT
Organism: Microcoleus sp. B7-D4; assembly: GCF_036705125.1. Lineage (NCBI taxonomy): Bacteria > Bacillati > Cyanobacteriota > Cyanophyceae > Oscillatoriales > Microcoleaceae > Microcoleus > Microcoleus sp. B7-D4. The sequence goes on along the minus strand of NZ_JAUBTT010000081.1, from coordinate 10,216 downwards.
GCGGGCGATCGCGATTTAGATGCGATCGCCCATTTAATCAATACTTGCGAAGAAGTCGATCGGCTCGATGAAGGCACTTCCATCTCGGAACTACAACAAGAATTTAACGCACCGTCTCTAGACCAAGCCCGCGATATCCGCCTTTGGGAAGATGCGGAGGGAAAATTAATCGGTTTTGCTCAGTTGTCGGTTTCTGTACCGGGGGAAGTAATTGACGGTTGGCTGTGGTTTCGCGTTCACCCAGGTGCGCGCGGAGGCGATGTGGAAGCAGCCGCGATCGCCTGGGGTGAAGTGCGGATGCGCGAGGTGTCTGCGATGCGGGGCGGGCGCGTGAAGCTGCGAACCTACGCTCGCGCTGAGGATTGCGATCGCATTTCTGTGCTGACAAGTTGCGGTTTTAAGGTCGATCGCTATTTTTGCCGCATGGCGCGATCGCTCTCTGAACCGATCCCCGAACCGCACTTCCCCGAAGGTTTCGCGCTGCGTCAGTTCCCCGGCGAACAGGATGCCCCAGCTTGGGTAGAAATGTTCAACCAGTCGTTTATCGATCACTGGAATCATCACGATTTAACAGTGAATAAATTTAAGCACGAGTTAGCTAAACCCGATTACAGAAATGATTTAGACCTGATTGCTGTTGCTGATGACGGCACATTTGTCAGTTTTTGTTACTGCCAGATTAGTGTGCAAGAGTGCGATCGTACCGGGCGCAATGAAGGCTGGATTGCTTGTCTCGGCACTCGGCGCGGCTTCCGCAAAATGGGATTGGGACGAGCGATGTTGCTCGCTGGTTTGCATCGACTCAAAGCTGCCGGTGTGGCTACTGCTATTCTCGGCGTCGATGCTGAAAATTCATCAGGTGCGATGCGACTTTACGAGTCTGCTGGCTTCCACAATATTCGCAACAGCATTTCCTATGTTAAGGATGTTTAATCGATATTTTTTGGTGAAACAACCCGGTTTCTGCCTACCCGTGCATAAGTCCTATCTAATTATGGGCGGGCTCTCCTGCCCAACCCCTACTCCCCACAATCAAATTCACAGGCGGGCAGGATGCCCACCCCACAATCAAATTCATTCTTTGTGGAACAGGCATCTTGCCTGTTCCTGACAATAGTGCGAGATATCCGATCTAAAAAAACTTTTGCTACCCCCTTGACACCTGTGTAGTACCTATGTAGTATATAAATATGGAAAGCGCAGGACAAGCAAAAACCTGTATTTTTCGTGCAAATTCTGAACCTTGACAACTAAATATTGCTCAAAATTTCAACGAAGATCAATTTGAAAGTCTTGTAATATAGACTCGATGGTCATGTTGTTACTTTATACGAGACTGTTCGGTTACAAACTGACTCGGCATGAGTCAGATGTTGTACGAAATCAGTCTAATTTCAACGAATTTGATGCGGATTCAGAACAGACAAGTTCAGCCAGATTTCAATCAACCAAAAAGGCTGAGGAAATCCGCAAAATTAAACAAGCTTATCATTTAGAACGGCGCTTCTTTCAGTAAAGATTATCAGATTTCGTGAATCTTTACCGATACTGGCAATTTGCCAAGTCTTACAAAAAGCCAAAGTCGAGAGCAGATAAGCTACTAATCCAAAATCCACAATTGCTCTAGGAGGTATCGGTAATGGTTCACATTCGTTTTGAAGGACGTTCCTACGATCTGGCCGAAGACCAACTGGGTATCGCGGCAGGAATGAGCGACAAGGCTATTAAGGAACGTCTGGCAAATCATTTTGATGTCAAGGGATCTCGCTTCGAGTCTTACGTTCTGGATCGCCGTCCCAGCGGTGATTTAATTGTTCGGCCAGAAGCTGTTTACGGCTAGAAATTCACTTAAAGCACGTATTAGACAGCGCACCCCAACTAAAGAAGCTTACAAACTAAAAACGTTCCACTTAAAATCGAATAGTAGGTTCAATTCCTACCTTTCGAGAGCGTGAAAAAAAGCTTCTCTGACTTGTGCGCTGCCTTTTATAGCTAAATTTTTTATATCTATCCGACGCTTAAAAGTTCCACTTCGCGCCCCAACAAAGGAAGCTTACATACTAGCTCATTGGTAGAGCAATTCCCTTTTAAGGAACTGGTCGCGGGTTCAACTCCTGCGTATGTGCCAACGGCTTTCTTGACTTGCGCGAAGTGACATTTTAGGCGCTATAAACTCTTGTTGTTAATTCAGGATAATAATTAAGTAATCCTGTTTGTATTGAAGACTTCCGTCCTCAAAAATAAATTGGGTATTAGCCATGAGAAAAAAACTGGCAATTTACCGATCGCCCAAGGAGATAGACAGTCTGATTCATGCCTTCCAAGAAGGCAACCTGTCGCGAAGTCAATGGACGCACGAAGCACATTTAACCGTTGCCCTGTGGTATCTGTGTTATGACTCGGAGCCAGAAGCGATAAATGCGGTGCGGAATGGCATTAAACGTTACAACTCGGCTCAAGGAATTGAAACTACAAAAAACAGCGGGTATCACGAAACACTAACGCTGTTTTGGGTGCGAACTATTCGCCGGTATCTCGCCGATGAAAGCCAAAATCGCTCGATCGTACATCTGGCTAACGGTTTGATTGCAAAATATGCCGATTCCCTACGGGATAGCTCCGCACGCGCGTACTTTACCATTTCGCTATTACACCCAGGATCGCCTGATGTCATGGGAAGCCAGAAATAGCTGGATGGAACCAGATTTGAAGTCACTCGACTCCGAAATAGTCCGCCAGGGATTGAAATCCCTGTCTAATAGCTAAAGTCCTCTGAAGAGGACTAAAGATATTTGTTTTTGTTGGTTTTTAATCACAAAAAATACATTTGTAAACACGCATTTTAGTCCTCTTAAGAGGACTTTAGCTTTGAGCCAGGGATTGAAATTACTGGCTCTAAAGAGGACTAAAAATATTTGTTTTTGTTGGTTTTTAATCACAAAAAATACATTTGTAAACACGCATTTCAGTCCTCTTAAGAGGACTTAAGCTTTGAGCCAGGGATTTCAATCCCTGGCGGACTAAGGCGCAAGGTGCAAAATATTAGGTAACACCAATGAATATGAATACAGTAGAACGCGATTTACGTTTGGAAATGCTCAACAGCCTGCTGACAACTCCTCACCGCCAATTAGAAAAAGTAGCAGAAATCCACAAGTTAATTGTCGAATTAGACCCAATATTTTACGGTCATTTAGCAGTCTGGTATCAGCGTCAAGGCGACGTGCGCGACCACAAGGAAGTTTTTGTCGGAAATTTGCTAACTTCGGCGCTGACGGAACACCGGGATGCCGGGTTTATGATGCTGCAAGAGTTCCCTCCCTACGAAGTTTCGCGGATTGTGGACTTTATGAAGCGGCACCAGAATAAGATGCCTCGCAGCGCGCGCACTGCTGTCACTCGCTATCTGAAATCGCGGGAAAAGAATGCACAGTTTTTCGATCGCGCCGCCCTCCGCAACCGCAAGGCGATGAAGCATTTGTACGCAACGCTGCACGTCAAGCCGAGCGATCGCGCTAATGCTATCCTGTTTAAAGACAATCCGCCGTCCGACTCTCTGGCATTCGTTTTGAAGCAGTTAGCAAAGGCGGCGACACCTGCGGAACAGGCGAATTTGATTGTTGAGTACAAGATTCCATATACGATCGCAGTTGGTGCGATCAGACAGCTAACGCCAACGGTTTTGGCCGCGCTGATTAACTCGATGTCGCCGCAGGAAGTCATCAACAATTTGAAATCGATTCAGTCGCGCGGCGCGATGGATCACGCGGAAGTCAAGCAGTTGATTGACTCGAAGCTGGATGAAGCGGCAAAGTGCGATCGGGTTTCTGCTTACAAAGCAAGTGTTGCGGGCGCGGGCGCGAACTTCGACGCAGCAACGACGGCTAAGCTGGAAGCGGTGACAAACGAACAGGTGAAGAAGCGCGGCAAGATTGCGAAAGCAACGGGTTTGTTGATTGACAAGTCGGGTTCGATGGAAAGTGCGATCGAAGTCGGGAAGCGTCTCGCTGCTTTGATTTCCGGCATTTCCGAGGCTGCACTGTTCGTTTATGCCTTTGACACGATGCCGTATCGAGTGGAAGCAAACGGCAGCGAATTGACAGACTGGGAAGGCGCTTTCAAGCACATTCGCGCTGGCGGCGGCACAAGTTGCGGTTGCGCGGTGGAAGCAATGCGGCTTAAAAAGCAGGTTGTCGAGCAATTCATTATGGTAACAGATGAAGGCGAAAATGCTGCACCTTATTTCGCGGATGCTTATCAGAATTACTGCCGCAGTTTGGGGGTAATTCCTGATGTGGTGATTGTGCGAGTTGGTTCTTGGTGCGAATATGTCCAGAAGCAATTAAAGGACAAACAAGTATCGGTGGAAACCTTTACGTTTGCCGGCGATTACTACTCCTTGCCGAATTTAGTGCCGATGTTGAGTCGTCCTTCGCGGCTGGAATTGTTGATGGAAATTCTGGATACTTCGTTGCCTGTGAGGGATGATAAGTGATATAATTGGGCATGACTCGTCAGTTAAGCTGGCGAGCAATGCTCACCTTATTTTTTCTAGCAGGGAGCATAAAATTGAAAAAATGATTCAGGGTTTGCCAGATGAGTGCTGAGGGTGAGAGCGATCGCGTAGAACGTCAGGCAGTTTTTCAGCCTGAGTTTTTAGAAGACCTAGAATATTGGGTACAAACTGACCGCAAGATGGCGTTACGCTTAATCAAAATGGTCAGAGAAATTCTGCGAGACCCGTTTGAAGGCATTGGCAAGCCGGAACCCCTGAAATACGAGTTGTCGGGCGCGTGGTCGCGTCGCTTGAATAAAGAACATCGTATTGTTTATTTAGTAAGTGATGAGCGTATCAATTTTCTTAAAGGGCGCTATCACTATTAGTAAAGCGAGCAAAGTTGAAACCTTAATTTAGTGGGAGTTAGAATTTTATGTCAACTGAGATTACATATGCTGAAGCTCAAGCAAATTTAGAAAATCTCTGCGACCGCACTGTTGAAACGGGGGAAGTAATAGTTATTACTAGACCTAACGGCAAAAATGCGGTTTTGATGTCTGAGGTCGAATTAGAAAGTTTGCTAGAAACTCTTTATTTGTTGAGATCGCCCGTTAATGCAACTCGTTTGCTGACAGCATTAAAGAGAGCTAAAGCAAGAGTTGTTCAACCTCAGACACTCGATGAAATTTGCAAAAAATTTGGGCTTGATGAAGAGGATGATACTGAGGATAAGGTAGCGATCGCTAGTAACAGCTTACAAACCGATCGCGATCGACAACTGCTAGACAGCATCAATGATGATTATGCAGATGGACTAGATCCCTTACAGCAAGCTATGCTAGGAGGAATGCGTCAGCATCAGCGACAATTCACAGAAACAGAATCGTAATTTTTTAGGTAGATATTTACATCACAATCTTCAACTATACTCTAAACTTGGGAGGAGCTGTTGGTGACTTCAATATTAATCAAAGATTTGGCAAACGAACTAGAGCTTCTTACCGAAGATCCCGTGGAAAGATTTATTACCAGTGGGGTAAGTTGGCAACAGTATGAACAATTACTGACTCAACTGGGAGATAGTCCTTGGTATCGGGTTACTTATTTAGATGAAGTGCTGGAAATTATGTCCCCAAGTCGCCGTCACGATCGAGATAAAACCAATATTGGGATGCTGCTAGAAGCGTATTTTCAAGAAACACGGACTAGGTTTTGGGGATTGGGTTCAACTACCTTCCGCATTCAAGCAAAAAAGGGCGGTACAGAACCGGACGAGTGCTATTGTATCGGTACAGAAAAAGAATTTCCTGATTTGGCGATCGAGGTTGTACTCAGCAGTGGCGGCCTGGACAAGTTAGCAGTTTACAAAAAGCTCGGAATCACAGAGGTTTGGTTCTGGAAAAATCGTCGCTTTGAGGTTTATCATCTTCGGGGAGAGGAATATGAAAAAATGCAGCAAAGCGAGTTGCTGCCGAATTTGGATTTATCAGTGATTGCAGAGTATGTACAACGGCCTGACCCCCTTGAGGCTGTGTTGGAGTTTCGGGAAAGAGTTAGAGAAAATTTAAGGGGAAGCTGAGATTTAATATCGTTCTTTACTACCAAACATCTCCCTCAATATCCTCAAGCAACAACTTTTTACCTTTTTTCAATTATTCTCTAGTTTGATCAATAATTTCTTGTAATTCTGGATTAGCGATGGCTGAGACTAAGTGGGAATCCGCAGCAGCCAAAGCAGCGCGTAACTTTTCCGAAGTCAGTGCGGGATATTTTTCTAACACCTGCTGTTGAGTCCATCCCGCAGCAAAGAGCCCTAGCAAAAATTCTACAGACAATCGAGTTTCTGGCGCTGCTGGTTGACTTGTTGAAGCTTTCGGGTTTGGATGAATGAGCTTTCGCCAGTCCATTGTTTTACTTAAACGATTTGGGAAGATTCCGCCGATTATACTGCATTTGGACACAGTAGAAACACGGATATCGTTGACTGACTTTGTAACAGTGCCACCGCAGGTCATACCATTTTAGATTTTAGATTTTAGATTTTAGATTGGGAATCACTGATGAATTAAGGGTTTGAAGCTTGGCTAGAGTCGCATTTTTTGGGAACTGGTGTCATTTCGCGATTTTGCCATTAAATTGTTATTACGATCGCAGTACAGCACTTTCTTATAGACTAGAGTAATGGGGTAGGGACGGGGCGAGATACCTTTTTGCTTCAGTCCGTTTCAATACCAAACCGCGAGCGCACTAGATCTTAACCCACTGTCTAACGAACTGTGCAACCCACTGTGCAATCCACAATACAACTACTTTAACTACTTAAAACTATGGGAAAAAAGTCGAAAGCCAAAAAATCCCAGGTCAAAAAATCCAGTTTGCTCTGCCAGCGACTCCAAGAAGCTCTCGATCGAGGCAGCAAAGTTTGGATTAAAACAAATAATAGCAGTTTCGGCGGCATCCCGATTAATTTGTTCGGGGAGTTTGTGGAACTTTTGGTGATAGTTCCCCCTAACGAACAGGCGGAACATATCGATGCTTACGGACAAGTTACGTGGCTGATTCGACTCTCTGATATTATTGCACTGGCTTACCCTACTGAATATTGGTCTAAAGATAGATTAGAAAGTTTGCTGCCACCAGATGCAGTTACTTCCGAAGTAGGAGATTAACTGCGTAGGGTGTGCATTGCGTACCCTAATTTTAGCTGAGTTGTATTTGGTATGGTGTGCAATGCACACCATACATTTACTATTTTTTAAGCTGTTTTAGCAGCCAACATATACACCTCTTCCACCGATTTTTATCAGTTTAATTAGTTGTTGCAAGCTGAAAGCTGCACTTTACAACTGCCGCCCTCTAGTTCGCTGCAACCGGCGAGAGCTTGAGCTTCTGCTGCGGCTTGATCGTCGCCCCAGCCCGCACCGGCTCCTCCTTTGCCTACTGCGATCGCTCCACAATTATTACTATTAGATGTCAGCGCTTCGCAATCGTTAGCACCTCCGCTTTGTTCATTGCAGACGGCTACTGCAGCGTTTAGTGCTTCTTTCTCTGTAGCATAATCCCAACTAATACCAGTGGCGTCAGAAGTCGGAGAATAAGCAGTAGCTCCATAGCTGTCCTGAGCTTTAGCTACCTGGACTGAGCCAAAAAGAGGAAGTGTCAAAGCTGTGACTACAACCCACTTAGAAAAAAGCTTTTTCAGCATATTTACTTACGATATTTACCAGGTTAAGTTGCGAGGTTCGCTCAATATTAGATTAGGAGATTAAGTCCTGTCAATAGTGTTAAACAATCTTTATATTTCTTTTAAATTAAAAGTGTTTTAGGTAACGAAAAGTAAGATGATGGAGGTCAATTCAGTGGCAGATATCCGCAAAATCCTCAGCCAACTCGCTGCCCAAGAAGGGCAGCTACTCGATACCCAATTCCTGGCTCCATGCGTGCGCGGGGGAAGCGTGCGGGTAAGAGTTAGCTCAATGGTTTATACTTTTCAACCGCAGCCGCGCAACTTTGAAGGATGGGCGATTTTTAGGCCGATTAATGAGGAAATTGCTGCAGTAATTGAGGAGCCGATTTTGCCGCAAGTGGCAGAGTATTTGCAACTGCTCGTACCCGTTCGCTTGCACTTAGCCTGCGTGCTGCAAGGGCAAACGTGGCTGGCTTATCCTGTTAATGAATCTGATGCTAAACAGCGTACTGGTGTTGCGAAACCCGTAGCAGTGCATTTAGTAACTAAAGGTTCGCAGTTTGAGCAGATCGTTGCGCGGTGGGACGGTCATTGTTTGTGGTTTGAAGAGATTGACAGGCGCGCCGATCCGCGGCAGTCTGAGAACTTAAAAGCTGCTTTGAAAAAGTTGATTTTGCCTCAAGAAGTTCGCTTTAAAGGGATGACGCCGGAAATGCGAACTGTTTACGAATTGGTGTCCCGAAATATTAAAGATTTCGATCCGAAAGTGCGGGATCAACAGCGCTTGCAGCGGGCGCTAAAAATGGGTGGCGGTGAATTGCGGGATTTTTGCGATCGCAAACATTATTGGCTGGTTGAATGGACTAGCGGGACTGGAGAACATCACACTTCTGCGATCGCCAAAAATGACTTGACAGTTATGAGTGCTGGCATTTGTCTCAGCGGATTGGACAAAGACTTCGACTTGCAATCATTGGTTGGAGTAGTTGAAGATAGATAGGAAATAATGACTACTGACTACTGACTACTGACTACTGACTACTGACCATGAGCATATTTTTTCACGAACAACTTTACAGAAGTGCCGCAGTGATGTCGCAGATCAAAAATTTCCCGGTAACGGTGTGCGGGGCGGGCGCTTTGGGTGCGAATATTACAGAAAGTCTGGCGAGATCGGGCTTTTGTCAGTTAAAAGTCATCGATCGCGATCGCATCGAGGAACGCAACCTTTCCACTCAACCCTATTATCGATCGGACATCGGCGCATTCAAAGCCAAAATTCTCGCCAACAACCTCTACCGGGCTTTGGGAGTCAGCATTGACGCGCACTCAAAAGAATTGACACCCGCAAATGCCGATCGGCTGCTTGCCAACAGCGCCACAGTCATCGATACTTTTGATAACAGTGTCGGGCGGCAAGCAGTCAAGGATTACTGTGCGAGTGCCTCCCTTCCCTGCGTGCACGTCGGATTAGCTGCCGATTATTCCGAAATAATTTGGAACCAACACTATCGGGTTCCTTCAGCGGCGAATGATGACGTTTGCGATTACCCGCTGGCGCGAAACTTGGTAATGCTGACGGTTGCAGTTGCTTGCGAAGTAATTGTTACCTTTGCTGCTACCAAACAGCAACAAAATTTAACTTGCACGATCGGAGATTTTGCAGTAAAGCCACTTATATTGTAGAATGTCGGTTGACTGTTGCCAGAAACCTGGTCAATCAAGATTGGATGCCCCCATCCTATAAACCCGGTTTCTCACCCTCAAACAATCGTCCAAATTACAAAAAACGCTTGAAAATTTAACAGGGAAAGTATGGCCGGAACACAGACTTTTTATTATTTACTAGCAATTCTCGCTCTATTAGTTTTGACTGGCACAAGTAGAGCCAACTATGCAGCAGGCTCCGCAGTTTGCCACACTGATGATTGCCATCAACCAGCAGTGAAACACCATAAAAGGATTTTAAAATGCGGCTCGAAAGGGCACGATGTGAAGAAACTGCAAAAGTTGTTGAACGCGCGGGGATTGTCCCCACACCCGATCGTAATTGATGGCGTGTTCGGTCCGACAACCGAAGATGCAGTGAAAAGATTTCAGCGACAAGCGGATATTCCTGTAGACGGAGTTGTGGGAGGCAAAACTTGGGACAGACTGTTTGCTAGTTTGTAACTTTAAGCACCGGACAACAAAGGTTCCTAAGTCAGTCGATTTTAGATTTTAGATTTTAGATTTTAGATTTACTCGATAACAGATGAATCTGGAAGCTTAAACTCTGTAATCTAATTTTTTTTCTAGACCCTCGATAGCCTCGGAAAGCAAGTACCTGTGTTTGGGTGGAGTCATCATTGCTAATCATTAATCGCTGCGGTTTGTAGTTGGACAGATAGCGCATTTTGTGCAACTACAGACACAGAAGCTTTAATCAACAATCAATCGCCTACTAGATTGCTAGTCAATCACCCGACACCGATGTCGCTACGCGACCCGCAAGCTACGGAGTACCGATACGGTGTGGGCTTGAAAAAGCC